>CAYLMZ010000012.1:0-36678 GCA_964385035.1 uncultured Loktanella sp. | reverse complement strand
GGAAAATGAATGCCCAGCCTGACACTCTATTTCATTATTGAGCCGCCAAAGTACCTCTATATGGCATGCCATCTTGCGGCTTCGATCCGGTGTCATCTGCCGCCGGATGTCGAACTGATCGGCTATTGTCCTGCCGAGACCTATGACCAAATGAGCAAAGAGCCCCTCGAGGTGCTGCGCCGGTTGCGTTGCAAGGTGGTGCGGATGGAAACGGACGGTGTATTCGAAACACCCTATCCGCACGGGAATAAACTGATCGCCGCATTGGCCCCGAAGGATACAGAATTTTCTGCGTTCCTTGATTCTGACATGGCCTTTTTGCGCCAATGCGAGGTGGAAGAACTGACCGCTGTAGGAGAGGTTGGCGTGGTGCCATCAACATCCATGCGCTGGGCTGATCAGTCGATCTGGGATGATATCTATGGCGCCTTTGACATGGGTTTACCGTCAGAGCGGATCACGATGACCCGCGACAAGCGCAAAGACGTCCTGCCCTATTTCAATGCCGGGCTGATCGTCATTGATGAAACGTACCGAACGCCTGAGGGAAAGCGCTTTGCCGAAGTATGGATGGAAACAGCGCAAACACTCGACGCCCTTTCCTTTATTCCCCACAAGCGCCCCTACCTTGATCAAATGAGCCTGCCCGTTGCCATTCAACGCGCTGGTATGTCGTGGAACATTCTGCCTGAGCGCTACAACTACAGCATCGGCGGAATTCTGCGCGGTAAGAAGCTTTCGAAAGACGCAGATGTCACCCTGCTCCACTATCGCAATCGCGATGTTTTGGGGGACGCGGGGCGCAAGAAAGATCTTGACAAGATGCTGTATGACCAGCTGGGGACACGGTTGGTGAGATGGGTTTTTGACGTCCCTGAAGATAGGAGCCTGCCTCTCAAGTATATGTCTGACAAAGAACCTGTCCAAACGGGGACGACTATGGTTCTACCCGACCCGTCAAAGGCGACAATGGCGGCAATGACATATTGGGACGGCGATGAGGTCAGGCTGAGGCGGTGGCTTGGCTACTACGGTCAGGAACTTGGTCAGCAAAACCTTTATATCCTGTCGTCGCGCAATGGGGATCTGATCAAGCAAATTGCTCCAGAAGTTAGCGTCATACCCATTCCTGATACCGTTGGTCATGACGCCATTTGGGCTGCAATGGGATCGTTTGCGTCAGGCCTGACACTTTACCACAACTGGGTGCTTTGCGTCGAAGCTGATGAGTTTCTTCTGGCAGATCCGCTGAAGGCGCAGACCCTGAACCTCTATCTAAGCCAGTCAACTGCGACCGGTCTTGTGCCACGGGTATCTATGCCGTTGGGCTTTGAGGTGGTTGGGAACCTGTCGGATGGCCCGGTCTATGCCCGACAGACACGAGATGTGCAAAAACCTTGCATCACCCGCAGTAGGATCGCCTATGGATCAAACGGTGCACATAGCAACGTCAAATCCTTTAGTGTTGATCCCCACCTGTGTCTGATCAAGGTGCCTACTATGGCGTCAAAACCCCGGACCGAAACCCCAATGCCCAGTTTGGCACCTGCCACACTGGATCTGCCCGATGACCGCAAAGCACTTGTTGCGCAAAAGACGGCTACTGATGCGGGACTGTGGACCACCCGGCCCAAAGACGCTGATCAGGTCTATCGGCTGCCTGCGCGTTTTCGCGATAAGCTTGCGGCGATCATGGCCGTAGGGGGCGCATCATGACCGGAATCCCCAAGCGCCTTGGGCATATCTGGATCGGACCGAAACCCGCGCCAGCCGCATGGATGGACACTTGGCCAGTGAAACATCCTGACTGGGAATATACGGTCTACGACAATGACTTCCTCTTGGGTCACCCGTTCCGCCTGCGCAAACATATTAACGAGTATTTCTGGCGCGGCCTCTATGCCGGTGTGCAGGATATGATGCGATACGAAATCCTGTATCGCTATGGCGGCTTCATGGCGGATGCGGACGCGATTTGCCTGCATCCTGTAGATGAGCTGTTGGACGGTCCGCGCGCCTATACGGTCTATGACCGGCCAGCATCGGACAAGTTTCGAGGCGTGTGCCCGTTTCTGGCCTGCGAACCCGGTAACCCGCTGATTGGTGCCATCATTGATGCGATCGCCGCAAAGGACCCTGCCGAACTGCGCAAAGCCGAAGTCTCGACCGGGAACCGCTTCTTGATGAGTATGATCCGAAGTCTCGAACCTGACGATGATGCGCTTAGGATCTGGCCCACACACTACTTTGTTCCTTGGCAAAAGAGTGATCCTGACGACTATTATGACGGCCCAGACAGGGTCTATGCCGAACAGAAATGGGCCACATCTACCTACGCTTACAACCAGGATGGTGGGCCGTCAGAGACTGTCTTGTCCCGGGCAGAGATTGCATCAAGAGCCAATAGCTTGATGACGCAGCTGGCTGGTGGGGCCGGTCGCCCCCTGTCTCCTTTGCGTGGTCAGGATCGGGACCTGCGGGCGCGCGTCTCTGTGATGGAGACTGCGGCTGAGGCGATATTGAAGGATGCAGCATTCCAGAGCGATATTGCTGATTTGAACGGGGCTTTAGTTGCCGCGCTGGAAAATGGTGGACGCAGCGACCAGCCCGTTCATGGAATGCACTTTTATCGGCATATGCAAAACGCGCCGTTGGTTGGCAGTAAGCTGAGAACGCGGTCTGATCGTATCAGGGCGCGGCTGATCTGCTGGCTCGGGCAGGCACAAAATGCACTGTTGGTTGGTATCGACGCGGGGCATCTGCCCTTGGCGGCTTTGTGTGTGAATTCCGATGTGACCATTCACGCGATCGACAGCGCAAAGTGGCGCAGGGACAAGGATCGCAATCCACCTGCCACTCATCTCTATGTTCCAGCCGCTGCCGATTGGCTTGCGACGCGGTTTCCGGACCGGCTGACTGCAAAGATCGGTATTGAGACGGACCTCCTGACAGCGATGACACAGGATCCGCGCAATCATGAAGCTTTCGATCTGCTCGTCCTGCCCGGCAGTGACGTGATAGCGCTCAAGATCATTCAGGCAGCGCGCCCGTTGCTGTCGCGGGATGCGGTTGTTGTTTGTGCGAGCACCGAACATCTGACAGGGGCCACGCAGGTTGATCGCCTGTTGATGCAAGATATTGCGTATGCTCCGATGGAACAGGAAGACTTCGGCGCCAGCAATGGTTCGCTCAGCGCATTCCGCCTGAAACCGATCTCATGATGCCTGCCGTCTCCTCACAGCCTTTCGAATGTTTGACCGGCGACAATGGCGACAAGGGTCTGGCCTACGACGTCTGGCTGCCAGAGCGACCCGTTAAACTTGTTGTGCATGCCCATGGTGGTGGCTTTGTCCATGGATCGCGGCATGACCGCATTGCACAATATTATGGGCCCTTCTTGGCGGAGCATGGCATTGCCTTTGCAACCATAGACTACCAGCGCGGCGGTGCCCCGCGCCGGGCCTTTCAGCCGTCGATGCAAAAAGCCATCGCGCATGCGACCGAAAGATCGTTGGCAGCATTCCCAAGCGTGCGCGCAGATTTGTTGGGTCCCGCGCTCTACCGTGCGACGATGAATTATGCGGATGCCGTTTGGGCGATCAAACGTCAACACGGGCTACTCACCGAGCTTCCCTGGATCGCGCTGGGCAACTCATCCGGAGCCTTGGCTGCAATGGGGGCAGTTTTTGGCTTGCAAGATCTTGATCTGTCTGAGCCGGTTTGCGCGCCTGAAAAGGTTGTTGGGATCGCCGCCATTGCGCCGCAGCCATGGATGCTGACCAACGACAGTCCGCCACTGGCCTTACTGACTGCGCGTGGCGATCAGGTCTTCAAACGAGCAGAAGTAAACCGGTTCGAGGAGATCGCGACGGTAAAGGCACTCAAGGTTGAGATTAAACGCATACCATATGGACAGCACCCCAGGCCGGTTCGCGAAATCATCCCCGATGGTGAGGGTCGTTGGGGAGGATATGCTGCTTGGATCTGGCAGCAGCTCGGCTTGACGCAACATGAAGGTCAAGCACCCTAGTAGACGCGACTTAGGCCGTCACGCGTTTCGCGTCGCTGAACTCACCCAAGCGCCCCGGCGGGATCGATCCCTACCTCTTGGCACATCCGCCACGCATAAGAGTTTTCCAAGGGCGCATGTTTGCGCCACCACGGTTTTGTCCCGTTCGTATAGAGGTGAACAGATACTGTCTGCTCCGTGAACCATCCTTCGACCCGTCCATGTGGGTCATAGAAAATATCGTTGAGCTGGAAGGGAACCGGGTAAAGCACGTCTGACGTCATCGCTTTGTCGAAATCGCCGGTCTGTTTGGCGAAATGTGTAAAGGCTTGCGGGCCAAAGGCGGTGCGCTCTGTCTTGTAGATTTTGACGGCGTGGGATTCATTGCCTTTCTGACGGTCCATCTTCTTGCGTTGGTTTGCATTCCACCAAGCGGGGTAATCGGGCAGGTTGTCGTAGTAGTCGATCAACTGATCAATCAACTCGCATTGCTGAGGCAGGCCAACGACACCGCAGTTCAGCGCCCCTCGCATACCGTGGCCGGCGTAGATCCACTCCCATTCATCGGGAAACGGCTTGTGACAGAAAGCGTCACAATCAATCCAAATGGCACCAGTCTCTTGGATCATCTTGTAACGAAAGACATTCGACAAGAACGAAGCGGAGGTGGATTCGACGATGTCCATCGGAATGTCCATGATCTCGGACGCGGGTCTGATCTCGACCCCTTCCGGCGCGTTTGTGACGTTGTCTGTGCAATAGAGCGTTACCGGATGCCCGTGCCGCAAATGCGACTTCAGGCAGAGCTGATTGAGATACTGGAGCTTTTCTCCGATCCACAGAGATGCAACAGGGCGGCGGGACACAGACATTTAGGCGGCCTTTGAACAAGGGTGCAGGTTATCCGGACTATCTACAATTCGTGGCTGGGGTGCAAAGGGATTAGTGCGGCAAGATCAGTTGGTCTTCCAGCCGTGCAATGTCCTTTACATGCATGATGTCAACAATCGACAGACCGACCCGAAGCCTGACATTTCCATTGGGCAGTGGCAGGATGTCAGGGCTTTGAGGCCACTCGCTCAAATCGTAGGTCTGGTCATTTGACCACGCGCTGATGATCGTCAGCCCCCCGTATTTGATGCGGAATGTCACCGCCCCGCTGCCTGGCTCAATCTGGTTCACACCTGTCCCAACAATGACTTCGTCATCGCCATGACTAAGCGAGACGATGTTCTGCCCCGGTCCGGTGTCGATGAAAGATGACCCATCTCCGTCATAGATGGTGTCGTTCCCGTGCCCGCCATAGAGCTTGTTGTTGCCACGGCGTCCGTGCAGCACATCATCGCCTGTCCCGCCATCCAGCAGGTCATTTCCCGGACCGCCCGATAGATAGTCGTTACCGGCTTCACCGTAGAAATAGTGACGGGCATTGGGCAGGTTCGCCTTAGCGATCAGCTGATCATCCCCGGCCCCGCCATAAAAAGTGGCCCCACCATACTTAGGACCAAACATGATGTCGTCCCCGGTCGATCCGGTGACATCGACGGTGACACGTTCAGAGGTTTCAAATTCAATCGGGCTGTCGGGGTGGGCCACGATCTTGAGCTGCTTGCCCGTGGTGCCATCTGCCTCTTTGCGAGCCACGACAGTTGCGATCCTGATCTTTTCGACATTGGCGGGACAGTGCAGGACATAGTCGTCTGGTCCCGCCATGTACCAAAGGGTGTCGGTGCCGCCGTCTTTCTCTTCACTGATCTTTTCGGCGTCACTGCCGTAGGCCCAGTAATGGTTGTCAGCGCCACCGCCGGCCAAAACGACGCTGCCGTCGACGGCCATCATGGCGTTCACACCTTTCGAGGGGTTCTCAAAGCCGCGCAGATCAAGCCCGAGTTCCAATGAACCTGTCACCAGTTCGTTGCGCAGAAATTCCATCGGGGCTGTGTCGATCAGATTAGTGGTCTCCCCCGGGTCGTTTTCGATGTCATAGACATGCTCTTCGCCATTGGGATAGCGGAAATATCGCAGATGTTCGTAGCCTTCGACCGAGGGCCTCACAGACAGGGTGCCAAAGACACTGGTGATCGGGGATTTGCTCCGGTCAAATTCGCCAAACGACGGATGGATCAACGGCAGAAGGCTCTGCCCGCTGGTCCAGTCAGGACGCGGTGGCAGGTCGGCCAGTTGCATGATCGTCTTGGGGATATTGTGCAAAGAGACAGGCAGCGGGATTTCTTGCCCCCCGTCCATTCCGGCGTGCCAAATGCCCAGTGGGATGTGGGCCGCGCTGTCCCATTGGCTCATCTTATGAAAGCTGTCGTGATTGCCGAGGTTGAACCCATTGTCAGACAGGAACACCACGGTCGTGTTGTCGGCAATGGGCGATGCGCGCAACGCGTCCATAAAGCGGCCAATTTCGTGATCGACGTGGCTGATCGCGGCAAAATATGCACGCACCACTTGTCGCCATGCCTCATCCCCCGATTTTTCCGGCGTCCAACGACCATTGGCGATATACGCGGCCTCATAGACCGCGAAGCCGGGTTGGGGTCCGTGGTAGTCTTCTTCGGCTGCGATGGTTGGCCATTTGATGCCAGCGACATCATACTGCTGATAGAACCTGTCCGGACAATCGAGGTTGTAATGCGGGTGCTTGAAACCCAGTTGGATCAGGTTGCGACGGCTAGGGTCGACGCGGGAAAGATAGTCAATCGCATTCTGCGCCACCTGAAAATCATAAAACTTGTCATCCTGTGAGCCATCATCATCAGGGTGGTTCACTCCGCGAATACCGGGGCCGCGCCCAAGATAGTCATGCACCCCTTCGCGGTTGGAGTTGTCAACGGCGCGCCTGTCTTCGTGAAAAAGAATGCGCCGGTAGTCTTCCGGCATTGGACGGTAGTTGGAATCGACCTTGCCAGTCGTGAAGTTGTAGAACCCCGCGCGCCGAAGGTCATAGGCCCAGGCCTTTTCAGGCGGATATACATCACGCCAGAACCGGTTGAGGTCGACCAGACCGCTGCGGAAAGGCGATATCCCTGTTGCAAGCTCAGCTCTGCACGGTGCGCAAAGTGGCACCGTTGCATAGGCATTGGTAAAACGAGCACCTTCTGCCATGAAGCGATCAAGGTTCGGTGTCTGGATGGTGATCCCGAATGTGTCGCGCCATGTGAAGACATCGATCATGTCATCCACCCAGATCGCGCAGATGTTGCCGCCCTTTACGCTATCAGCGGTAAAGGCCATAGATCAGTATTCCCACAAAAAGTAGCGTTTCAGATCGACATAGGCGGCGCGGTCCTCGGCGTTGCGTGGGGTAAGCAGGGCGTGCTTCGGCCAGAACAAAACCTCGAGAATGGTTGCACCGCCCAAGGTCTTTTTCAGGCCGCTGCGATGGCTGCGGCACCCGATGAATAGGTCTGCCGCTGTGCGCATTCCGGCATCTGCACCTTGGACGACCGTTGGGGTATTCAGCCCCTCGGCCATTGCGAGCGTATCCCCGCACAAGGTCACAACCGCCATGCGCAGCCCATCCGAGGAAGATGTAACAGGTCCGACGACTTCGACTGCGCCGCGCACGTCTTTGACAGTAAAGAAATCGCCTGCATCCGAAAGAAACAGATAATTGCTCTCGTGGTCGCTACCGCCAGAGTATCCGGTGTTGACGGTCAGCAAGGTTTTTGACGCACCATCGGCCGCAGGTTTGTAGACGACCGCCATTGAAAACGTACCAGCGCTTTCGGTGATCTTGGGAACGGAAAAGCCGCAATTCACCTCTGGAACGCATCGCAGGCCGGCATAGTTCTCGACCTCGGCAAGCAGCCCGTTGCCCTGATTGGGATTGGCCGGTGTGGCACGAATACTTTGGTCAACACTTCGCCATTCGCTGATGGCGCCTGTCGCATCGTCCACTTCGAATGCGTCCCAGTCACCACGAAACCAGATCGCTCCGGATGCAGAGATTGCTTTTGAGAAAGCAGCCCGTGCCGTCCCGAGCAGCGCTGTTTCAGGAAGGTCTTGGTCCAGTTCAAGCATCATGTGTGCCCCTGCTGAAGTGGAAGCAGGCATGGCAACGCCCACCGGTTCAGCACCCGTCCCGTCGCACTCTCCAGCTGCCAGCCATCACGCACTGCACCGCAATTTGCAGGATAGCGACCAGTCCGAGGTGACGCGCCATAGGCATAGGCCACTTTCACAGAGTCACCCGTCGGGGTGTCGGTCAAATGCAGCAAGATCGCTTTCGGGTCACTTGGGTCGGTTTCGACGCCACTGATGGCAATGCTTTCATCCACACCGATCAAACGAAACCCAGCCGCAGGCCCTGCGTCAAAGGGATCATATCCATCAACAACCAGATCGCTAGGCGCGCGGGCGACCATGCGAATTGTTTTGGGATCGCTGGTGCGCTCGGCCAGATAGAATGTCGGACATTGCCAGTTTTCGACATCGGTCACAGCCGCTGCTGTCATTTCAGCCATCTCAAGGCGTGCGGTATCGGTCGGTCGATCATAGTCATCATGGGCAAACATATAGCCCGGCGCGCTATAGAGGAACCGGTGCTCGCCATGGTTCCAACCCAGCTCCCATTGCCCCGAGATCGCGGCAGCATTGGTGATTTCGGCGGTGCCGCTTTCCATGCGGGCCACGAAGACCGGGTTCTCAAACCCAAGCTTGAACAACGCGTCTTCGATGCGTTGCATCAGCGTCAGCATGCCGTCGCGATAGGCAGTGGGGTCGCCAGATGTGTCCTCAAGGCTGTAGTCCAGATGGACGCACATCAGTTTCGGTTTTTTGCCAAGTCGTTTGGCGGCCAGTGTCAGGTTGCTTGCGGCGGCAATGAGGTTGTCGAAGGCTTTGCCCTGCGCAAGCTCTGCCGCATTGGCAGACCCGTCAGTCTCAACCCGGGTCAGAAACAGCGGGAAAGCGGCATGCTTTTGCATCTGCCAGCGAATAAAGGTCTCTGCCACCAAGGCCTCATGGGTGACTTCGCGCAGATGTTCGAGCTGGTCGAGCGATTTGGCATCTTCCACTCCGGCGTGACCAACCGCCCCGATGTCGTCGGCGGGTGCAAGGATATGTTGCGGGTACTTTGCGCGTTGGCGCGCCGCGATGGCAGCACGTGGTCCGCCAATCCCCAAAATACCAAAAAGGGGCCCGGGTGCATCGCCTAGGATATCCCCGCCATCGACAAGTCGCCGGAACCCGCGGACACCTTGATCACCGGGCAAATTAGCCGTGAAATGAAGCCATTCGCCACTTTGCCGCACATCCCATGCGTCTATGCCCTCAAGGTGTTCTTGTGGATCAATCCGTGTAGCAGGCCCGATTGATGCAGGGGGCTTGCCGTCAAGGTCGAGTTTTCCACTGAGCCTAAGCGCAATATCGTCGATGACCTTATCCGACAGGCGCATGACCAGCCCGCTTTGATCATAGCGGATCACATCGCCATTACGGGCAACGACGACGACGCCATGACCGGGTGTCTGGTCTTTGTCTTTTGCTTTGCGCGCCACCTTATGACTCTCGTTTCTTTCTGGTCAGGACTTGGCTGGCAGTTGAAACCAACCTGTCAGCCAAGGCAAGCCGTTGGCATCAGTTTGCGCGGTCAAACTGTAGCGACCCTGCGTTGTCACGTCCTTCGACCTCTTTGAAGCCGTGCTTTTGCAAATGGGGCCCGTAGGCAGCCCGAGCGCTTGCGGCTGCTGCGGTGCTGTGAAACGGGATGATCACCCGTTGGACCATACTCAGATCCGCCTGTCCCAGGATTTCAGGGGTGAGTTCCCGTGTTTGCGCAATCCGCACTGCGTCAGGGCGAAAATCACGTAGATAGGCCGCCAAGCCTGTGGCTTCTGTCTTAGCATCGGTCTCAAAAACCAAGGCTGCGTCAGACAGCTTCAGGCGCGCTGTGTCCGCTAAGTCATTGCGTGCAATAATACTCTTGGCAATCCTAATCAGTGCGGGACGCGGTTCTTGTGCCATGATAACGAGGTCTGGATCATCCCGCATGGCTTTCAGAGGAATGAAGCCAATACCCGTTCCGATATCCAGAAGCCTTGAGACACCATCAAGATAGCCACCGATATTGCGGGCATTGCGTCGGTCAAATCGTCCGCTAAGCACTGTATCAAGGGTCTCAGGGTTGAAGACACGCGGATCTGCAGGAAGCGCAAGGTCATGGTTATCGATCCAATCGACTGTGATGTCGCCACTTAGGTCAATTTTCTCCGTCACGTAGTGATACCCATCTGCCGCCCCCCATCCGGCGATATCATCACTGCGGCGTTGTGCTTTGGGTGTGGCAGCGACCTTCTTTTCTACACGGCTCATCAGTGCGGCAATCTTAGCGGGGTCACGGGCGACCGGGGGTTTTGCAGTCACTTGCGTGATCGGGACCTCACCGGCTGCGATAAGGCTCTGGCGAAGCGCGGTGTAAGCGTCCGTTTTGCGGTATTCAGCAAGACGCTGCTCGATCCTCTTCAGGGCTTTGAAGTGTAGGTGGTTGAGAACAGGGTCGCTCAAGAGGGTTTCCATGATCTCGCGCCGTTTTTCGGCGTGACGCAGGATCGTGTGGTCCTCGACTTCATTGCGGTCCTGAAGGCTCCAATAGTCTGCGTTATATTTGTCTTTCTTATTATTCACATTGCCACGCAGCTTGCGCACGGCATAGGCATCAATGGATTTGACTGCATAGTGGTTCATCTGGGCCCAATCATAGCCAAGCGTGCGTCGGATAGAGCGCCACCCGCGAAACTTGAAGTAGTCTTCCATGGGGCGGCCGGACCCATTGAGCCATTTGACCGTGTCGGGGAAATCGGTCTCCAGCCACCTGTTCTTGATCGACGGACGATGGATGCCAAGCTTCCAGTACTTATGGTCGAATTTGAAAAGCGTCTTGACCCCCCAGCCTTTGTTCCAAAGCGGAGGCGCGGCGCGCAGGTATTGTTCGGTCACGGGTTCAGGCGACCAATCAATCACGCCGCCAGATCCAAAAATGCGCCAAGTTATGACGATGCCATTTGCATCTTGGGCGACCGCATCCGTGATCATCCCATCAATCGTCCCGGAGGGGTGACTGACGGCAAGAAACTCGTCTGCGTCAAACAGGATCACCCAATCCGCATCCCGCACCAGCGGTTCGGCTTGGGCATGTTTGATCGCGGATGGCTGGGGTTTAACACCGTCGGGGATATGGTTGGGGCGATGATACCCGAGCCCTAGTTCCTCTAGTCGCTCAAGCATCTCGACTGTGCCGTCGGTGCAGTCATTGGTGTAGACGAGGATATCAGTGAACCCAACAGCAAGGTGATGGGCAAACCATTCCAGCAGGAATGGTGCCTCGTCCTTCATCATCGATACCGCCATCACGGTGCCATGGGGACTGATGTGTTTGAGGTGGTTCATATGTCCTGCCATCGATAGCCGCAAATTGCTGAAAAAGCGAACGCTTGCAAACGTCAAGCACCTGTCCTCTGATCCGAGGGATCAAAATTGGCTTATGTCCCCTTGGAACGGGCGGTTTTGACCGCATCAATCTACCTTTACGGTAGCGCTATATGGCAATCCCATGTTATCGGTCCAGAAACACACTGTTCCACACTCAAAGCCAGCAGGAAAAAACTCGTCGATGCGTCTCCTGATACTGTTGCTTTTATCATTTGGCATTTCTGCCTGCACGGATGGTTTCAGTGATTTTCCTGTAACGCAGGATCAGCAAGCCGAGCTGAGCGAGGCCGTGAGGATCGTTCAACTGACCCCGGACAATGCCGATAGTTTCAACAGGCAGGTGAACGCCCGTCGTGACCTGCGTATGCCGCAAACGGCAAACTGGAACTATCGGGTCGGGGCTGGTGATATTCTCAGCGTGCTTGTGTTCAATCATCCGGAACTGACCTTACCTGCCGGCCCAGATCGCAGCGCGGCAGAGAGTGGCTTTCGGGTTCAGTCGGACGGCACCTTCTTTTATCCATTTGTCGGGCAGGTGCAGGCAGCTGGACTGGCGCCGGAGCAAATCCGTGCAAATTTGATGGTGGGGCTCGCTGAATTCATTGCAGATCCGCAACTTGAGGTGCGTGTTGCGTCTTTCAACTCGCAGGCTGTGAACGTGACGGGTGCAGTCGATAGACCCCAACGACTGCCGATCACAACCGTGCCGTTGACGCTGATTGACGCTGTGAATGCAGCGGGCGGTTTGTCTGCCGACGCAGATCCTGATCGCGTGCTGATCAAGCGGAATGGTCAAGATTTCCGTATCGATTTCGAGGGTTTTCTCGAACGCGGCGAAGAAGCGAACAATCCTTTGCTTGGGGCGGGTGACGTTGTTTTCGTACCGGAACGATCGCGGCAAGAAGTCTTTGTGCTTGGTGAGGTTGGCAATCCTTCCAGTGTCGATATCGAAGATGAACCCATATCGCTGACGCAAGCGCTGTCACGGCAAGGTGGACTGGCCGGAGCACGGGCAGACGCGCGCGGAATTTTTGTCTTTCGTGGCAACAGTGATGCCATGACAGTCTTTCAATTGTCAGTGGAATCCCCCGCAGGATACCTGTTGGGTACGCAGTTCATGCTTGAAGAAGGTGACGTCGTCTATGTTACGCGATCGCCGCGCCAACGTTGGAATGATACGATTTTCGGGCTCTTGCCGTCAGTTGGGGCGGTGAACACGACCAATACAACACTTGATAATCTGTAGGGTCAGATGCAGAGGCTATTAACAGTTTGTGTTGGGAATATTTGCCGTTCGCCGGTGGCGGCGGCTTTGTTAAGGATGAATCTGCCTGACCATGAGGTAAGTTCTGCAGGGATCGGTGCAGTTGTCGGTCAGGATGTTGATCCAACCGCAAGATCAATAGCCGAAGCAAACGGGGTTGCCTTACCGAAGCATGCCGCGAGGCAGTTCACAAAGCAGATCGGTAACGAAAATGATCTTATTCTTGTGCTCGAAGCGGGGCATAAACGTGAGATTGAGCGAACCACACCTCAACTGTCCGGGCGAATTATGTTGCTCGGCCATTGGATCGGCGGACAAGATATTCCTGATCCCTATCGGCGCAGTGAAGAATTTCACCGGATTGTGTTTGGCCAAATCAAAGAAGCGGCCGAAGCTTGGGCAGAGCGCCTGAGCAAGCGAGCGTAGGATAGCAAGATGGCCTCTGGACCTGATCATTTGGATCAACGCGACAAGGATGGCGAAATTGACCTGCTGGACGTTTTCGTGCGTTTGTGGCGTGGCAAATGGATGATTGCTGTCTTTGCGTTCGTAGGCGCTTTGATAGGTTTGTTTATCGCATTCAATACACCGCCACTTTATCAGGCCGATGGGCTTCTCCAGCTAGAAGAGAAAACAACCCAGCTTGCGCTGCCAGATAGTCTTGCCGATCTGTCGGGGGATAGCCCGAGAGCGGTGACTGAGATCGAAATCATACGCTCGCGATTGGTCATTGGGAGGGCCGTTTCGCGGCTGAACCTTGATTGGTCAGCGACGCCAGTCAGAGCACCCGTGGTGGGGCACCTGCTTGCAACACAGGATTTTCTCGACGTGGATTGGGCACCATTGGCCCGTTTTGCCCGCTCCGGTGACGCCATTCGGTTGGATCTTCTTGATGTTCCCGCCGGATGGCTCGGTGAGGCGATTACTCTGACCTCACTTGGGGGTGACCGGTTCTCTCTTTTGCTGCCTGACGGCAGGTCGGTTGAGGGGACCGTAGGGACGCCATTGATTGACGAGAGTTCTGATTTGGCAGTCCGTGTCGGGGCACTTTCCGGACCGGTCGGCCGTGCGTTTCGGATCGTTCAACTGACAGAGACTGAAGCTATCAGACGTGTGCGAGAATCTCTTAGCGTTGCAGAACAAGGCCGAAATTCAGGCATACTCCGGCTTACCGTGAAATCAGGGTCGCCAGAACTGGCGAGAAGGACTTTGGATGCTATCGCGCAGGCCTACCTGTCGCAAAATGCGGACAGAAGTGCAGCAGAAGCAGAAAGTGGGCTTGAATTCGTCGAGAGCCAGATACCCGAAGCGCGGCAAGCCGTGCAGGAAGCTGAAGCGGCACTGAATGAGTATCGTGAAGAGCAAGAAGCAATCGACCTGAGCGCCGAGGGGCAGGCCCTTTTGACGCAGATTACAACCCTTGAGGCTGAACTGGCCCAGTTGGACACATTGGAAGAAGAGCTGGCCCAGCGTTACACTCGCAACCATCCAGAATACCAGCAGTTGCTTGGTAACCGCGCCAGAGTGCTTGAGCGTCTTGATGGTTTGCGTGAGGAAACGCGGGCCTTACCGGCGACCCAAAGAGAAGTACTCAATCTTACTCAGGATCTGGAGCTTGCGCGAGAAGTCTTCGTGCAACTGAGAAACCGTGCACAAGAACTGCAAGTGCTGCGGGCAAGCAACATCGGCAATGTGCGAATTATCGATACCGCACGGACTGCGGATCGACCGATCGCACCGCGCAAGTCAATCATTCTTGCGGTGGCTGTTCTTGCCGGGCTAACGCTTGGTGCGTTTTTCGTGTTGCTCCGTTCGTACCTGCGTAAGAGCATTCAGGGAAGCGAAGACCTTGAAGCACTTGGGCTCTCCGTTTTCGCAACACTCAACGTTCATCCCTTTGGGCAAAAGAAAGTCAGAGGCCGAAAGTCCCTGCCGCTAGCGGCATTGGAAACGCCAACAGACCTCTTTGTTGAGGGCCTCCGATCCCTGCGAACCGGGCTTCATTTTGGTATGCTGGACGCCGAAACGCGGTCGGTTGTCCTGACAAGCCCCGCTCCCGGTATGGGTAAAAGCTTCATTGCCGCCAATCTGGCTGTTGTTGCAGCGCAAGCGGGCCAAAAGGTCTGCCTGATCGACGCTGATTTGCGCCGGGGTCAACAACACAAATACTTTGGAAAATCGCGCAAAAGCCCCGGTCTTGGGCAGCTATTGTCCGGTGACGCTGATCTCGGAACAGTTTTGCACCCAACCCAAATACCGGGGCTACAGGTGATCACAACAGGACCGTTTCCACCGAATCCATCGGAACTACTCATGCGCCCAGAATTGAATAATTTGATCAAAGAATTGGATGAGGTTTTTGACCTCATCATCATTGATGCACCGCCCGTTCTTGCCGTGACAGATCCAGTAATCATCGGTCGTGCGAGCGGTGCCACATTGGCAATTGCGCGGTTTGGCGAGACACACCCCGCTGAGGTTGAAGCGATGCAGAAAACGCTCATCGCTGGCGGCGTCGTACCGGTCGGGGCGATCTTGAATGCGTTTGACCCCAGAAAAGCGCGCGGAAACTCAGCTTATGGGTATGCATACAATTACAGATATACATACAAGTCCAAGGCTTAGCGTCGGTTTCTTCAGTGGTGATGGTTGCGCCGGTGTGGCTGTCACGGCAACTCGCCACCACAGTAATGTCCATCTTCGGGCGCAATTCGACAACATACAGTGTCAAAGTGCAGAATCGCTGAGCCAATAGTAACTACATTCTGGTTCAACGCGGTGCGTTAGAGTTAAACAGTAACAACAAAAGACGAAACCGAGGCTGGGTAGTAGGAATGGCATCAGGACCAACAGAACTCGGACCCGCCGAGCTTGCGGATGCACGTAAGAAGAGCCGTGCCCTTTTCTGGGCAGTGGCACTTTTTAGCTTCTTTGTGAATCTGTTGATGCTGACAGGCCCGATTTTTATGCTGAACGTATATGACCGTGTGCTGAGTTCTCGGTCGTTCGAAACACTGCTGGCGTTGTCGGTCCTGGTCGCATTCCTTTACGCGATGATGGGTATACTGGATTTTGTCCGAGGTCGCATCATGGGCCGGATTGGTGCACGGTTTCAATCAAGCCTGGATCGTAGGGTGTTTGGGGCTGTGCTGAAAGCAACCACACTCAAGCGGGCACCACGAGAGGCCGCTACCGGTCTACGTGACCTTGAGGCCGTTCAGCGGCTCTTGACGTCGCCGGCCTTCATGGCTGTTTTTGACCTACCATGGGCACCGTTGTTTTTCTTCGGGATCTTTATTTTTCATCCTCTGATGGGTGTTTTGGCGATTGTTGGGGCGTTCATTCTTCTTGTTGTCGCTCTGTTGAATCAGTTTGCGACACGCAAGCCGCAAAATGCCGCCAATGCTGCGATTTTCCAATCACAGGAGATGGGAGATTCCATTCGCAACGAAAGCGAGATGGTGCAGTCTCTGGGGATGCGCGATGCTGCCTTTGACCGTTGGCAGGTTGCGCGAAACGAAGCGCTGGACGCCACAATCGGAGCTTCTGACTCTAGCGGGATATTTACCGCAACCACAAAGGCTTTCCGGCTGTTCCTGCAGTCGGCAATGCTTGGCCTCGGCGCTTACCTCGTTTTGAATAACGAACTCTCACCGGGTGCAATGATTGCGGGGTCGATCCTGCTTGGTCGCGCGCTTGCACCGATTGAACTGCTTGTCGGTCAATGGTCGCTTTTCCAGCGGGGAAGAGAGGGGTGGCGTAGCCTTTCCATTCTATTGGCCCATATTCCACCAGATGACAAAAAGACGGTTCTACCCGCACCACAAGCAACCGTTGTGGCCGATCAAGTCTCGGCGACACCGCCAGGCGAGCAGTTTCCGACCTTGAAAATGGTCAGCTTCGCCGTCGGCCCTGGACAAGCGATTGGGGTTATTGGACCATCGGGGTCCGGTAAATCTACCTTGGCACGGCTTTTGACCGGTGCGTGGACCCCTGTCACAGGCAAGATCCGTTTGGGGGGCGCCGCTCTGGACCAGTATGAGCCTGATGTGCTTGGCAAGCATGTCGGATATCTCCCGCAGAGAGTCCATCTGTTCAGCGGTACGATCAAAGAGAACATTGCAAGGATGTCGCTGGAGCCGGACGATCGAAAAGTGATTGCCGCAGCTGTTGCTGCTGATGCCCATCAAATGATCCTTCGACTACCCGACGGTTACGATACCCATGTCAGTTCGATCGGTGGAAGGCTATCCGGGGGGCAAGTCCAACGGATCGGCTTGGCGCGTGCGCTCTACGATGATCCAGTCGTGATTGTGCTCGATGAGCCTAATTCCAACCTGGATAACGACGGTTCTGCTGCGCTGAACAAAGCAATCAAGACGATGAAAGCTAACAAGAAAGTCGTCTTTATCATGGCACATCGACCTTCAGCGATTAAGGAGTGCGATTTGTTACTGGTGCTAGAGCAAGGCAAAGCGCGCGCATTCGGGCCACGTGATAAGGTACTGCAAGAACAGGTTAAGAACCACGGTGAAATTAAGCGCAATGCAACGAAACAGGGGGGCATGACATGAGTGATTTGAATGTCGTCAATCGTTGGTCGGCGGGCAAGCATCTTGCGATCGGAGCAATTACTCTCGTCATTCTTGTAGGCGGATTTGGGACCTGGGCCGTAAACGCGCAAATATCAGGTGCCGTGATCACCTCTGGACAAATCGAAGTCGAACGAAATCGCCAAGTGGTGCAACACCCTGACGGGGGTGTCGTCAAGGAAATACTTGTCGATGAGGGTGACAGTGTTGACATAGGTGATTTGCTGATAAGCCTAGACCCAACAGATTTGGAATCTGAATTGGCAATTGTTGAAGGCCAGCTTTTCGAAATCCTGGCGCGGCGTGCGCGCTTCGAAGCGGAGCGTGATGCGGCTTCTGCTCTTCAGTTCAGCCCCATTTTGCTTGAAGCGTCTTCGTCAGACGTCCAGGCCTTGATGGAGGGACAAGAGCGCCTGTTTCAAGCACGGCTGGAAACCAGTCAGAGCGCTGAAGAGCAGTTGACCCAGCAACGCGCGCAGATCGCTAGTCAAATTGAAGGTATCAAAGCGCAGCAAGTCGCCTTGCAAGAACAGCTCGCACTCATAGAAGGTGAACTTGCCGACCAGCAAAGCCTATTTGACCGGGGCCTCGCTCAGGCCAGTCGTGTCCTTTCGCTGCAACGTGAACAATCTGCGTTGCTCGGAAGTGCAGGAGAGCTCACTGCGCAATCTGCACAAGCATCGCAGCGGGTCACAGAGATTGATCTCCAAATCATTGGGCTATCCACAACGCGACGTGAAGAAGCCATTTCGAGTTTGAGGGACCTACAGTTCAATGAACTGGAACTCACCGAACGGCGCAGAACGATCCTTCGTCAACTTGAACGACTTGATATTCGCGCACCTGTTGCCGGGATCGTTTACGGTTTGCAGGTGTTCGCACCACAGTCTGTCATTCGCCCTGCTGACGCGGTTCTTTTTCTTGTTCCGCAGGACCGCCCGCTCGTGATTGCAACGCAAGTCCAGGTAACAGACGTTGACCAAGTTTTTGTGGGACAGGATGTGACAGTGAGGTTCTCGGCCTTTGATCAGAGGCGAACACCTGAACTTGAAGGTAAGGTCACGCTGGTTTCGGCTGACGCATTCCAGAACGAAAACTCTGGGTTGTCCTATTATCGGGCGGAGGTTCAGTTGAATGAAGGTCAAACAGATCGCTTGCCTGACGATATTTCGCTCATTCCAGGAATGCCGGTTGAGGCGTTTGTCCGGACCGCAGATCGCAGCCCGCTCGCTTTTCTGATCAAACCGCTGACGGACTACTTCACGCGGGCATTCCGAGAGACATAGATGACTGTGACACGCTTACTTTTGATCTGCCGCGATCATGACCGAAGAGTTGCAGCTAATCATTCGGATAACTAAAACAGCGGTCAACAATTGCGGGAGCTGAGACTTGCAGCCAGAGGTCTTGTTTAAGCCGATAGATCGACAGTACCTTGATGACTTTCGATCGTGGGTCGCCGTCAAGGAATTTAAAGATCTCATTCTGGCAGAACCACCAACGCGGGCGCAACAAATGCTTTGGTTCGAAAACCTTGATAAGCGGTCTGACTATTTGATTTCAGGAATAATGGTATCAGGTCGCTGGGTGGGTGCTTGTGGCTTGAAGAAGATTGACCATGATTTGAGATCTGCCGAATATTTTGGGTTTATCTACCCAGACGACCTCCGGGGTGCGGGCATTGGCTGGTCAATGTTTGGATGGTGTCGGCAAAGAGGGATTGAGCTGGGTCTCTCGAAACTTGACCTAGTCGTTGCTCGAGACAATCATCGCGCACGACAGGCCTATTTGCGTTGGGGCTTTTCTGAAGTGAATGCTTCCGATCAAGAAACTGTTGTGATGGAGTGCTCAATTTGAAGCAACTTCCTGCTGTGGTGTCGTATAGCGACCGTTATGAGACGGCCTGGGATGACTTTGTCAGGGGCTCTCGAAATGGAACGTTTCTCCAGACAAGGCGGTTCCTTAGCTACCATGGTGATCGATTTGAGGACGCGTCGGTCATGATGATGAAGGATGATGAAATTGTTGCATTGCTCCCCGCCGCCCGCCATGGAAACCGCATTGTAAGTCACAGCGGGGCGACGTTTGGAGGTCTGATCTACAGTTCCGCGGAAAGAGCGACAGAAGTGCGTAGTGCCTTCTTGGCTTGTTTGCATCACTACCGTCGTCAAGGGATAGAGACCGTTCTCTATAAAGCTGTCCCACATCTTTTTCACCAATACCCTGCAGAAGAAGACCTACACGTCCTTTTTTTGCTCAATGCCGCACTCTTACGAAGAGATTTATCCTCTGTCGTTGTGCGTGCTACGCAACCTAAGCTGAGTAAGTCTCGGAAATACGGCATCAAAAGAGCACGTCGTGGCGGTTGTGAAATCCGCTATGATGAAGGCCTCAAAGATTTTCATGATCTCTTATGTATTGTGCTTGCTCGCCATAACGCATCCCCGGTCCATTCTGTCGAAGAGATGACCTCTTTGAGCCAACGGTTCCCTGACAACATTAGACTCGTCGCCGCCTATGCCGATGGCAAGCTGCTTGCTGGTGCATGGCTATTTCGGTTTGGACCCGTCCTTCACACTCAGTATCTCGCCTGCTCAGAGGAGGGCCGAAAGATTGGTGCGCTGGACTTTCTGATCGCCAATATCATTGATCACAGTCCAAAAGAAATTGAAAAGATCAGCTTCGGGACCTCTACAACGCATCAGGGTCGAGAAATCAATGAAGGATTGCTTTTTCAGAAAGAGGGATTTGGTGCTCGAAGCATTGTCCTGGATCAGTACGAGATTGATCTTGGGGAGCTGCCGACAGAACTCTTGTAGGTATGAATTATTGCCAAGCATTTTGTATTTCGATTGTAGGCGAGGTCAAGCTACACAACGTGGACGGTAGCAAGGTTTCTGTTGAGTGTCGAAGCAATCGCCTCGTTGTTCAGATTACAGAAGCTACGAGGTGGCTATCTTGTTGACACTCGGCAGATAACTGCGTCGGCATGTCTCCAGACTTCTCAATCTGGTTTTGTCACCACAGGACAAGATCACGCGTTTGGATTTGTCTATGATAGCATAGGTGGTTTAAGTCGAGGAGAGTGGATACACGTAAGAGGGCATAGATCATCAACGCCGTGGAAGACCGCGCACCCAAGAGGCAACCCAAAAAGAGATGGTGGCGGCATCAGATCCTCTAACGCCTGAAGTCGGCAGCCAATACGTCTCAAAGTAAAAACCGAAATGCGAGCTAAACTAACGAACGCACGCAGATCAAGGTTACCACCCACTCGATCTTACATTTTCTGCAAGCCGCAGCGCTAAGAGGCAAGAAATCTACACAGGATCGTAGAGTACGACTATGTCCAGAAATACTGCGCCCAAGGTATTATTCGCCTAACCTTAAAAGGGCTGTCGTTCCACTGCAAACGGTGAGCGTACCAGTTGCTCACAAACACCGCATCAGTGGTAGCGACACTTTGATGATGAATTAGCAACCCATTATTTGACCCAAACTCATTTGACCCCTTGTACCCAAAGTCTCTCGCTCTCCTGATCGTGGTTGTTGCTTGCCCGATCGCCCGTTGGTCG
This sequence comes from uncultured Loktanella sp., assembly GCA_964385035.1. Classification (GTDB taxonomy): domain Bacteria; phylum Pseudomonadota; class Alphaproteobacteria; order Rhodobacterales; family Rhodobacteraceae; genus Yoonia. The sequence goes on along the minus strand of CAYLMZ010000012.1, from coordinate 15,798 downwards.
GCTATGTGGCCTCACCCCACGTATACATCGCCAATGGGCAAGAGACGGCCAAATCGCAAAAAGAGCTAATTGATGCATGCGGACTGTCTGCAGATCGGTCCATTCTGAGTGTGATATGTGAGCCCAATTGATGAACTGGTCAGAGTGCCATACCGTGCCAAACGTATATTAGCTCTCCATGATCCGACGCGGTTCGATTTTGGCAACGGTTAGGATAAGCACTCTTCTGGTGGTCTTGTATCCAATTCCGTATTACTCAGATCCATGATGCGCATTAGCTTTAGGTTCTGACGTGCTGCGTCATAACACTCTTCAGCGATTTTTCGACTTTCTGCTCCCATAAGTGATATTGATTCAGGATATCTAATGAAATGTCTCATCGCGTCGACTAATGCATCTACATCTCGAACTGGCACTAGAATTCCATTTCGTCCATCCACTACAGTCTGGCGGCAACCAGGTACGTCAGTCGTAATAACGGGTCTACCGAGCGCCATTGCCTCCTGCGTGCTTCGAGGCAATCCTTCACGATATGATGGCAAAACGAATACGCTCGATTGAACAAGCCATTCTCGGACAGGAACGTGCCCGGGCCATTCTATTAACCCTCTGGTGGTCCACTCCCCAATTTCTGTCTTTGAAATAGAAGTTAGGTTTTCATCGAGCCCACCCACCAGTATAAACCTTATTGAGGGTGATTTATTCTTAATTCGTTCAGCTGCAGCAACGTATTCCCGAATGCCTTTGTCGCGCAGCAGCCGGGCAACCATTATAAAAACTACTGGTTCGACTGGAAGCGGCTGTGCCGGCCATTCTCTCAAGTCGAGACCAATTGCACCCAAGACATGGGCTTGGTCTTGTTTGACTAACTGTCTTCGTAGAAACTCGTCCCTATCATCTTCATTAAGAAATATTACTTTTGATATTCGCCCGGACACACAACGCATCAGAAGGCTAATTGCGCGCTGGAGCAGCCATCTACGTCCATCAACGCGGGAAGGCTCTGTAAAGGTATACCCTAGCCCCTCGATGAGAGCGTAACGTCTTTTCACTCCCGCGAGCCAAGCAGCAATCGTCCCATATATAATTGGCTTAATGAAAAACGTAAGACAGATGTCAGGTTTATGCTTAATGAAGATTGCGTAGAGGTAACAAATAGCCAAGATCTCCCTTACCGGGTTCATACCAGTCCGCGAGAGAGAAAAATCTAACGGGACAGCCCCTAGTGCAACGATCTTGGCGCGCGTCTTTGAATCGTAGTCAGGCGCAATAGCGATTATGTCGTGGCCTTGCTCTCTCATCTCCACGATTAGGGCGCCGCGAAAGTTCACCATCGCTTGGGCTTGGTTAGAAATCATCGCGATCTTCATATAATAAGGGCCTGCTATGGGTTTAGTCTAAGGAAACAACTGCGATATTCCCTGCTTATCTTTGTAGGTGTCATTTTTCCACTCATATGCATGAACTGCTAAGCCCGAACTACGGAGCCTTTGCTGTATAAATGGACGCGTAAGCTAAAGGAGGGCGTCTCAGTTGATGTGATGTCCGAGAAGCCCCCGAGGTTTTATCGCAGTATACTGAAAAATGCGTGAAGGTTAGTCTTGCTTCTAGCCAACTATCTGGAAACTGGCACAGATTGCACAAGTAGCTCTGCTATGCGGGGTCCCCAAACCTGACGGCTGAACTCATTTTCTACTTTTGCGCGCCCCTCTCTACCCATGCGGTGGCGGAGGTCGGGATCTTGCAAGAGAGTGTTAAGCGCGTTCTCCCATTCTTCGTCGGAACTTGCCAAGAAACCGTTCTTTCCATGCTCGATAATATGCCTGTTCACGCCCACAGGTGATGCAATGACGGGAAGCCCGCATGCCATATACTGGATCAGTTTAAAGCCGCATTTACCTCTTGCCCAAGGTGTATCAGTCAGCGGCATGATGCCGATTGCCATCTGCTGGATCCTGTGGATTTCTGTGTCTTCGGACCAAGGAAAAAAATCCACAACTTCATCAGAGTTCATGGAATCTCCAGCGCCGACCACGTTGAACTTTGTGTGGTGTTGTCGAACAATCGTTCGCAGCATCGGCAGGCGAGGGACAACGTATTCTCGCCAGGTTCCGGGTGACCCGATCCAACCAACGTTTCGGACCAACTTTGACTTATCAAAATCAATTGTACTGTATTGCCCCACATCAACGACGGTAGGGACAACGGCGATATTGCCTGCTCCCGCAAGGCGGGCGCGTTCAGCAAGATAGTCGTTTCCGGCCATCACAAGCGAAGAATTTGCCATGGCCCGGTCAATCTTTTTGCCAAGCAAATGCCGAACTACTGTGTTCTTGTGGAGATCATATTGATGAAATACGGCGTCATCAAAGTCAGAAACGATGGGTATCTTCTTTGGTAGAATAAGGCCTTCGATTGCAAAAGGCAGCCAAGGGAGTGCTTCCTTTTCTATCCAAATCAAGTCGTAGCTCTTCGCCAACAAGAGCATTTTGAGGCGGGCTAAAACATACTTTGCTTTTGAAAGCCGTTGGCTTTTTCCCTTATACAGTTTTTCGATATAGCTGCTGTTAACAAAAGGGCGAAGATCGATCTCGAACCCAGCCTCTTCTAAGTGAGGAATAAACTGCATCATGCGCAGCCGGCTTGATGCGCCTAAGCGCGAGTAACGCGAAAGAATAAGGAGTCTGGGCATGTGAGTTTATCCAGCTTTAGGCGACGGCTGCATCTCTGCATTATTTGGCACTGCTAGAGATAGCAACTTGGGTTGCACCAACCTGTTGGCATGTTCTTGACCAAATAAAGGTCACAGATCAACACGCTCCTAAGGATTGGGACCGAAGCACCCAAGACCATAGCATGATGTAGGCCCGTGCAAGATCGGCCAATTCACGGGGCCTTCGCGACAAGAGCAAAGCAACCCCCCTGAGAATTGGTTCTACAAGTAGTGTAGTTGCGGCAATCGTTATGGCGCTTACGATACCGAAGTTCTTGAAGACATACTGCAATCTGCTCCGCAAACTATAAAAAAGCCTGTGTGCAAGCACCTGTTCAGACACACCGCCGCCTTTGTGGTAGGCTTGAGCGTTGGCAAGGAAAACCGTGTCATGGCCCATTTTCCTTGCTCGCAACGACAAGTCTAAGTCTTCAAGATAGACAAAGAACCTCTCATCGAACCCCTCCAGTGCTTCGAACAGGTTACGCCTAACCAGATAGAATGCCCCAATTACATGGTCTACTTGCCTAGTTGTTCTGTGGTCCCATGTGGACATGTGATAGTCCAAGGATCTAATTGCCATCGTCAGTCCTAGAGACTTTGCGAGCATTGAAAAAAAGGTTGGAAATTTAGCGCAAGTGCGTTGGACTTCACCTGCATCGTCCAAGAGCTGAATACCGACGATGCCAACTTTTGCGTTTTCGTCTTTGTCGAGAAATGAAACTGCTTCTGGCAACGCATTTTCCAGTAGGCATGCATCTGGGTTAAGTAAGAGGATCAACGGACTTGTACCTCTGCTGACTCCACGATTAGTAGCTTTGCCGAAGCCGCAGTTTTTGTTGAGTTCAATGATTTCAACGTCACTCGCAGTCCGCAAGAAATCGAGAGAACCATCGTTCGATCCATTGTCAACGACGATGCACTTGCCCAAATGATCGCCATGGTGAAGGCGTATCGATCTTATGCAATTCTGTAGCTGGATAGCGGAGTTCCAGTTTACGATGACAATATCGACCTTCATGTAATCAAACCTTGAGCAAAGAACGAATAAAGTACCCAACTTGCCAGCAGACAAGCAACAAAGAACTGAGGCAATGCTTGCACCGTCAGTCTTCTATTGAAGGCCAATGGAACCAGAAAGACCAATAAGGCCTCTTTCATTCGATGTGAAAGTGTGGGGTAACCTTGGAACACTACTGCGACTGCAAGGGCTGCAACCGTCAGCAAGAAAAGCGTCTTGTCTCGACGGGTTGCCAGGCCGCCGGTGCAATATATGACAAGCAAAAGCAGGACCGTCAAAAGGTTGGCCCCCGAGAAGATGTTGACAACAAATCCTTCGAGGTTCTCAGAATAAGCTTCGACCAATGGGTTAAGTTGAGACGCAAACTGCAACATCAATGTTATGAACAGTCCACTTATGATCGAACCTGCTGCGACGAGGGCCAGCGCGATGCTCATTCTTAAGTTTGCCAAGAGATACATGGCCGGAATTATTAAGGCGATTGCAATCGCGGAAGCATGAAAAGAGATCGCGACCGCAATAGCAGCACCGAACCCAATTAATCGTCCGTGGAAGAATAAATCAGCGGCCAACAGAGTGAACGCAAGTGCCACTGCAACCCGTATCTGGATGTATTCATGAAGCAGATACCAACAACATAGGTAGAAAATGATTGTAAGTGCTGGCTGCTTGTATCGTGCGAACAAATAAAATTTGAGAACCAGCGAAAGTACCGCGAGTATCGAAAAAAAAGTGGCAAATTCGACTCTCAGTATGAATTTGGCGATCCAGCTGGCCAAGACATACCCGGGTTCAAAACGTATAACGTCCAGCGTGTCTGAAAGACGTATTTCCTGGTAGGCAAAATAATATTCCAAATAGTCGGGGCCATTCCCAAATAGCCTTTCGCCCGCGCCAATACCCAGAAAAACCGCAACGATGAGCGCAACAGCGAAGGTAGGCTTATTCAGGCGTTCATCCAAGTGTTTGATCCTGCTGGCGTCTGCATAGGGGCTAACTTGAGAAGTATGAGGCAAAGGTTTTCCCAATTACATCCCACCCCAAATCTTGCTCAACTCTTTGCCGTGCCTTCTCGACTTTCGCTTTCCGCTCTTCTTCCGACGCTTCGAGACAGGCTTGAATTGCTTTTCCAACCGTTTGGGCATCCGGCTTTGATGCCAGCCAAGTATTATCGGCGGTACCGGGAAAATAGTCTGTTTGGACGACAGGAGTTCCGCTCGCCATCGCTTCCATGACGGGATAGTGAGGTGCTCCGAATTGACCAGATCCAGCGACAACCAAGATATCAATCGACCGATAGAAAGCAGCCAGATCGGTATCGTTCGCTATGGGTGTGATTGTGATGTCATCGGCTGGCTCTACGTTGCCAATGGCAACATTCATATGCAACTTCGGGTGGGCACGTTTGAGTTGCCTGTATGCCGCTATCGCCGTTTCTGTACCCTTATGTGGTTCGGTGCGCCCTATCGTGCCGAGGATAATTTGATCTTCTGTCCGGAACGTACCGCGCGGATCTTTTTCCCAAAAAATCGAGAGGTCGATGCCAGGCGGAACAATCCCTATGGGATCAAGACCCCAAACATCATAAATCTCGGTATTTGAGATTTGCTGCAGTTTCAGCAAATAGGAAAATCTTGCCAGAATGTGCTTTATGGGAGTTTGATGAAACGGATAGTAGAGCGGCTCTTGTGCCTGAATGTAGTAGAATTTCTTTGCCTTTCCGGTTCGTGTGAAGGCGACGGGCCATGCGGTCAAGCTGTGGTTGGCAATGATGATATCAAAGCGTGCACCAACGTTCTTTAGTCCAGCTCGAAGACACAGAATGTTGTTCAAACCAGTCGCCTTTTCCTGCTTGTAATCGCTCCGAATTTGTCCCTTTCGGTCAACGCGGATTATCTCGGCATTTGTAGGGAAATATGGTTGTTGCGACGTCGATGGAACGAGGAATGCGCAATCATGTCCAAGGTTTTGCCAAGCATTGGCGAGTTCAGAAAGAACCCTGTACCCCCCGGCTGGCCCAAACCCAAGTATCGGAATGAGAATACGCATTGCTAAGTAAGATCCCTTGATCAGTTTTCGTCGCTTGAATCGAACGACTGGTTCGTTTCAAGTATCATAATCGAGGCAGCTGCAAATCAGGTAACGCATCGCTCATTCTTGATTGTCGATAGGCCAACCCACTGCCCTGTAAATTCTTCGTAGCGAAGAGACCAGACCGCTTTCAACTGGGCCAATTTTGATAAGAACGACACGTAAGCCAAGTGTCCCAGATACGAAAGCTAGCAAACTGCTTACCGCAGCTCCAACAGTTGCGCTTTGGGATGCAATGCACAAGGTCACAACGGCTAAGGCCATGTGCATTACCAGTAGCCGGTAAGATAGGCGTTGCCATATAAATCCAAGACCTTTTCGACTCAGTGCTGACGCCGCTATCAAGAAAACAGCGTAAGCAGCACAAAAACCGATTCCAGTGGCGTCTAGGCCAAAGATGGGCAGAGTTTGCCAGACAACAAAAAAGAAAACGCAGTTGAAGTGGATTTCAAGGATGAGGAATGTTTTTGACTTTGCGACTGCCATAAAGCCAAAGACAATTGCCCAGCTAGCGATCTTGAAAACATTGCCAAGTGCTTGCCATTGAAGAACTTCGACCGCTTTGGAGAACTCGGCAGAGTATAGAACCGTCAGAATCCATGGAGCGAACCCAATAAGTAAGATAAGAAAGGGGCCTCCAACTGCTAGTCCGATCTGAATCTGGTCGTTGATGAGCATCGAAAATGATTTCTTATCATTCGCCAGTTCCGTTAGCCGAGGGTAGTAATCGGTCGTAATCGCACTCAGCAATAGGCCTACGTAGGTAATTGTGATGCCCCAGGCTGCCGCAAAGAAACCTGCATCATCAAGGCCGAGCTCTTGTGTAAGCAGGCCTCTGATCAGAAGGAGCGTGAAAGCGGATACCAAGCCGCTCAGCATAAATGGTATGCCCAGCGCCACGAGATCTATCCAGGTCTTTGCATGTGCCCTTCTAGTGCGTTTGGATTGTATCAATTGACGGTTCATTCGAGTGTATCTGGCCGCAATTGCCCATGTAACCAACGGCTGCATGATGAGATACCAAACCAGCCCTTCAGTTCCTCTAAGCCAGACGGCTATGAGACCCAATATGGTACCGAGAATAGCTGCATAGGCTGTTACCCGACTAAAGTTGTCAACCTGCCGTGTGCCTTGGATGATTGTCGTGTGTGCGACTGAGACCAAGCTGACGATGGCGGCACATCCCACTAGTCCGACTTCGAGTGCGTAACTTGTATCTCCAAAAACCCAAGTGGAGATATCTGACCTCAAGATCCAAAAGACTGAAGCCGCGATGATACCTTGGATCCAATGGGCGTAGAGCAGCACGTTCACAGTGTTGGCGAGTTTTGATGCATTTTGCTTGGCATCAGCAAGTTGGCGAACACCGCTGTTGCTCATGCCTAACCCAGCAATAGTGACTGCGATGACTTGCAGGTTGGTGAGAACCCCCAGTAAGCCGACACCGTTGGGCCCGAGCATCACAGCGAAGAACTTCATGCGCACTATAGAAACGAGCACATTGACTGCTTGAGCTCCGCCGACAACTAGCATTGACCTTAACAGACTGTGAGAATTTGAAGGTGACGGCGTGCTCAAACCTTTGCCAAAATCGCCTGTTGCACCTCTGAAATGAGGTCGGGTTTCATCTGTGGCCCAATGGGTAGGCTAAGCACTTCGTCGGCAAGCATGTCTGCTAGTGGATAGTCCAGGCTAGCAGCCGCAGCAGTTTTAAAAGCCTCTTGTCGGTGTGGTGGAATAGGGTAGTGGATCAGCGTTCCTACACCTTGGAGTTCAAGTTGTTTTTGCAGCTGTTCACGTCGACTGCTTCGGACGACGTAAAGGTGCCAAGCAGGATCTGCCCAAACGGGTACTTGGGGTAGCGCAAGGCCAGAGCCAACCAATGCTTCAGAATAGTATTGGGCCAGCTTCGCTCTCCGAGCGTTCCATTCATCAAGGTAGTTCAGTTTAACGCGTAGAACTGCCGCTTGGATCGGGTCAAGCCTAGAATTGCACCCCTTCGCTACATTAACGTATTTCTCCTTGCTTCCGTAGTTCCGCAAGATTCTAACTTTTTCGGCCAATGAGGCATCGTTTGTGGTTACTGCGCCAGCATCCCCTAGCGCCCCAAGGTTCTTACCTGGATAGAAACTCCAGCAAACCAGGTCACCATGAGAACCTATCTTACGCCCTTTGTAGCGCGCACCATGTGCTTGTGCTGCGTCTTCGATGATCGATAGGCCATGTTTGTCAGCGATTTCGATTATCGGATCGAGATCTGCCGGCTGCCCATAAAGGTGGACTGGAAGGATTGCCCTCGTCTTGGGGGTAATTGCTTGTGAGATCCGTGTTGGATCTAGATTGTAAGTAGCCGGATCGGGTTCGACTGGGACTGGTTTTGAACCAACCGCGGCAATTGCGAGCCATGTAGCGATGTAAGTGTTTGATGGCACAATCACATCGTCGCCTTCACCGATGCCGAGAGCGCGAAGCGATAGGACCAAAGCATCAAGGCCGTTTGCAACTCCGACGGCATAGTTAGCGCTGCAATAGTTTGCCCATTCGCTTTCGAAGGCCTCTACTTCATGCCCAAGGACATACCAACCACTTTCAAGAACGCGGTGAACGGCACCGTCTATCTCGGGCTTGATCTCCCGATAGGCCGCACCAACATCTAGGAATGGGATTTTCACTTTGCTTGTTTCTCACACTCGGTCAAAAACTCATCGTATGTTCGTAGGTAGTCATCCGCTTCATACGGGCGGGACGCGAAGACCAATAGTACTGCGTCTGAGCTGTACTTATACTGCGTGCCCCAGATCATTTCAGGCATAAATACTCCCACATCGGGTCGATCCAATGTCAACTCACACCGGTTGACGCCATCGTCAAGCAGGATCTGACATGAGCCATGTAAGCAGATCAAGAACTGTTGGCACCGCTTATGTGCATGTTCGCCTCGCAGCTTGACCGATGGGACATCGAACGCAACGAAATACCGAACCGGCTCAAAAGGTACCTCTGATGGCATTTCACCCACCGTCAAGGATCCGCGAGCATCTGTTATCTTCCTCATGAAATAGAGCGCGCTTTTTCCGATACCAAGCGCGACATTGCTGGGCCTTGGGGCCTTGTCAAAGTCTTCACTACTTAGTCGGCGAGGCGCTGCAAGCGAAGCCTTCTCAGGGTTTGTATTTTCTCGGTAGCCAACAACTTGCGCCGGATTGCCTTCAACGATTGCATGCGGTGGTACTGAGCTTAGCACTACGGCTCCGGTGCGGACCAATGCACCTCTGCCAATTTCCACATTGCTTGCGATGATGCATGCTGTTTCAAGGGTGGCGCCGGAGCCAATGACGATGTTGTCGCCAGCCAACACCACACGATCTGCAATTTCTGACCCTGCTTGTATTTTTGTCGAATCTGGGACGAAGCAGTTCGGTGCAACTCTCGCTGTGGTGTCCATGTTCGGGTTCACTAGCTCTTTTGTTAATGGTTAGATGACACGATTATGCTGAGCGCGAGCATAGGATAATCGCAAAGTGCTTCAAGCCAAAACGTCGCGCGAGCACTGACCTGCCCCCGAGGCTCCCTCATTCATAATGAGGGTCTGCGGGTGTTTGGTTTCCGAGCGATGAGTGCGGTCTGACGTTGTCGTAGTTGTATCGCCAGAGCGCCAGCTGTCGCCGTGCATCTTCCAGGCTATCAAACATCTCCTCGTTCAGGAGCTCGTCACGCAGGCTGCCATTGAATGACTTGATGAAGGCATTCTGCTGGGGCTTTCCCGGATCGATGAAATGCCAGTCCACGTCGTTGCCGTTGGCCCACTTCAAAATCGTCCGGCTGGTGAACTCTATCCCGTTTTCGCTGACGATGCTCGTGGGCCTGCCATAGAGCCGGACCAGTGCGCTCAACTCCCGCGCAACCCGGGCGCCGGAGATGCTGGTGTCGGCCATCAGGCAAGGGTTTTCTCGGCAGCAATCATCGTTCACGGTGAGAATACTGAACCTGCGTGAGGCGCCGAACGTGTCAGGCAGGAAGCCCAAAGACCAGCGTTCGCCGGGCCTCAGCGACTCCGGCATCGGCGTTCTAGAGCCACGGACCCGTTTCCGACCCCGTCGTCGCCTCACGCCCAGCTTCTACTCCGTGTAAATCCGATACATCTTCTTGTGGTTCATGATCATTCCCTTACGCTCCAGCATCACGCCGATCCACCGATAGCCGAACCGGCGGCTTGGCCTCAACGGCCTTCATTTCCTTACGTATCTCAGGATTGTCACGCGGGCGTTCGCGCCGGACGGTCTTCGGATCGACACCGACAAGTCGGCAGGCCCCTTACGGCAGATTTGGCTATGCCAAATCGCCTGTCGGGCAATTGGACGCTGCGAGGTATCGTGATCCCGCATCGCCCTGAGCGCTGCCTCTCGCCGCTCGTTCGGCGTCGTTAGTTCCTTCCCAGAAGATCCTTCAGAACCGCATTGTCCAGCATCGTATCGGCCAGCAGGCGTTTGAGCCTGGCATTCCCATCCTCCATCGCCTTCAACTTTGCGATGTCAGACACCTCCATGCCGCCATACGTCGACTTGTATTTGTAGAACGTGCCCTGGCTGAGGCCGTGCTTGCGGCACACCTCCGCTGTCGGCATTCCAGCCTCCTGCTCTTTGATCATCCCGATGATTTGCGCCTCGGTGAAACGGACCTTTCGCATTCGTTTGCTCCTTTGAAAGGTTGAGCAAACTCTGCATTAAAACGAGGATAGTTTCGGGGGGCAGGTCAGCACGAATGCCAATTGTGTCTTGTTTGAACTGACGAATCTCGATCGTGCAATCGAACATCTCAGTCTGACCATGTGCCTCTCGGATGCCGGGGCTATCGTACGAACGAGGATCTAGTTTGAAAAAAAGTGTTTCTTCAGACTGAGCGCAGGTTTTTCAATCCAATGCCACGAAAAGGCAGCGAATAGTGATACAAACGCCAATGACATGAGAATGTGCAGTATGTAGCTTTCACCATGAATCCCAGTGCTAGATATGACCTGCTGGATTGGGAACGCATAGAGGTAAATGCCGTAAGAATAATCGCCCTTTTTCAGGATGGAAATTCGCTTTGGATTTTGCAGCCCTAACCAGACCGTCAGATATGCAATGGGCAACGGTGCAAAAAAGAACATGGTGACTGAAGACAACCACCAAACCGACAAGCAAAGTGCCAAAGCGGCTAGAATTGGTGAATATGGGACTTTGTCGCGCCAAACATAGAGGACTGTTCCTGCCAGGAATGAAAGAACTACGATACGGTTTGGATGTAAGTCAGCGTTAGTGGCGAGTTGGAGATTTGGTTGCAAGGCAGTTTCTTCGATCAACAGGTTCTTTAGAATGATGACGATGCCTTCCGATGATGATCTCGCTCCCAGCTGGATTGCGACGATTGTAACGACGACATATGCCACCAAGACAAAATACCGGCCCCTAAACACTCCAATCGCTGAGAAGAATATGAGGTAAATGTAACATTCAAGTTCATACGGAATGGTCCAAAGTGAACCGTTCACAATATAAGGGTAAGGCGCATCTTCAAAGACGCCCGGCAGGCGATACTGAACGAGTCCGAAGAGGTTAAGAAAGTAGTAATGGAATTGGGTGTGAGAAAAATATTCTCCCATGGTCAACACCGTCATAATCGGCCCAAGAACCAGGGCAGCGAGGATGATCTCAACCGATAGCGCAGGGAAGAGCCTCAACCCACGGAACACAACATAGGTGTACAGTGAATTTGCACGAATGAGGCTGGCCGTTACCAGAAACCCGGATAATGCGAAGAACATTGGGAGTATAGAGTAGATAAGTGTTTGTAGCCATCCACCATTCAACACCGCATCAATGCTGACGCGCCCGAATGCCAGCCCATAGGAGTGCCAGACGAGTACACCGACGGCCAGAATGATGCGCAGATAGTCAAAACCAGCAGTCTTGCCAGAATATCGTTGGAACTGGTCTTCCAGTGTCGGCCATCGCCTCATCTCGGAGCCTTCAGTATTGGGAACAGACATAGATTGTGACTCATTTTGGAAGACAGTGGGTGCGCTACGGTTAACTCCCATCGAATTAAACAGGCAATCCTATCTACAATGTGGCGGAATTTCGATGACTGTTGGGAGAGAGCAGTGGTGATGTGGGGTTGCGCAGAGCTTGTTCCTGTGTTCGTTTGAAAGTGTAGATACTGGATGCAGGCATAGCGTAATACTGCTGGCCGATGTGTTGTAATGGTCTTCGGCCATCGAAGGTTGGAATTTGGTCTTTTGCGACAGAATGCATTCTTAACGATTACTTATAATGGCCATAAACTTGCCCATGTCTGCATTTACCACATTTCAGAATCATTTTTATCGGAGCAATCATGGCTATTATTGAATCAACAGGGTCTTTCGGCCTAGAGACTAACGGCTCGGACGAGTACATCATCACTGACTTGGTAGGAAGCGACCCGTCAATCCCTGTGACTGATAGTGGTTCTCCGGTAACTAGCGCGGACGAAAACCTTCTGGCTGTCGAGGCAAATGCCGTGACTGGCGGGTTTACCGTGCTTTTGGAGGGCGCGAACCCAGGTGAGCTATATACTTGGGAGCTTGATTCATCAGGGGTTTTTCAGTCAGAGAATACCAGCCCAGACATTGAGGCGATGGAATCGCTGTTCGACACAGATCTAAACAGTGACGGCTTGGTCGGATCGACACCGGTGGATCAAGAGGGCGCAGTACATGTCGACACTCAGGGTGGCGATTATCGTATTGTCCCAAATTCTGGTAACGACACGCCGATTGTATTGACAGAAGGCGGCTTGCCGGTCGCAAACGACAAGTATCCGGATTGGGCGATTGTTGAAGCAGAGTCCGATGGTGGCACTGGTTACACCGTCGTCTGGAAGGGCGTTACTGCTGCAACTGATGGCTTGTTCCTGACTTGGAACGTTGATGGAGCAGGCGCCAAAGTCGGCGGTGCTCAGCTCGTCTCTGATCTAGGCGCACTCGAGGTAAATCTTGGCGTCGACATCGATGGTGACGGCCAAATTGGTGAGGTTGTTGACGTGGATGTCGAGGGCGGCGTCCATGTTCAGACCGTCAATGGTGAATACCAGATCGTTCCAAATAGTGGCGCAGGAATACCACTCGCATTGATGGATGGAAACGACAAAGTATCTGACGATACCTATGCCGATTGGCAGGTCGTTGAGGCAGAGTCCGACGGCAACGGCGGCTACACGGTAGTATGGGCTGGTGTGACGCCAGCGACCGACGGTCAGTTCGTGTCATGGAACGTTGATGCGACCGGCGCCAAAGTTGGTGGTGCGTCTTTTGTCGCAGATGTCTTTGCACTGGAAACAAGCCTGAATGTCGATATCGATGGTGACGGCCAGATTGGTCAGACCGTTACCCCTCCAACAATCGTTGCCGTTGATGAAGAAGGCGGCGTGCATGCGCAGACTTCTGATGGCGCCTACCAGATTGTGCCTGACTCCGGCAACGGCACACCGATTGACTTGACGGATGGTGGCGCTGCTGTTGCAGATGACACTTATCTTGATTGGCAGGTTGTCGAAGTCGAGTCTGATGGGAGCGGTGGCTACACCGTCGTCTGGGCTGGTGTGACGCCAGCGACCGACGGTCAGTTCGTGTCATGGAACGTTGATGCGACCGGCGCCAAAGTTGGTGGTGCGTCTTTTGTCGCAGATGTCTTTGCACTGGAAACAAGCCTGAATGTCGATATCGATGGTGACGGCCAGATTGGTCAGACCGTTACCCCTCCAACAATCGTTGCCGTTGATGAAGAAGGCGGCGTGCATGCGCAGACTTCTGATGGCGCCTACCAGATTGTGCCTGACTCCGGCAACGGCACACCGATTGACTTGACGGATGGTGGCGCTGCTGTTGCAGATGACACTTATCTTGATTGGCAGGTTGTCGAAGTCGAGTCTGATGGGAACGGTGGCTACACTGTCGTCTGGGCCGGTGTGACTGCAGCGACTGACGGTCAGTATTTGACATGGAACGTTGATGCGACCGGTGCCAAAGTTGGTGGTGCGGCGCTTGTGCCTGACGTGCTTGCGCTCGAGACGTCATTGAATGTCGATATTGATGGTGATGGGAATATTGGTGCTACGGTGACAATCGTTGCCGTTGATGAAGAAGGCGGCGTGCATGCGCAGACTTCTGATGGCGCCTACCAGATTGTGCCTGACTCCGGCAACGGCACACCGATTGACTTGACGGATGGTGGCGCTGCTGTTGCAGATGACACTTATCTTGATTGGCAGGTTGTCGAAGTCGAGTCTGATGGGAACGGTGGCTACACTGTCGTCTGGGCCGGTGTGACTGCAGCGACTGACGGTCAGTATTTGACATGGAACGTTGATGCGACCGGTGCCAAAGTTGGTGGTGCTGCTCTCGTACCCGATGTGCTTGCGCTCGAGACGACATTGAATGTCGATATTGATGGTGATGGGAACATCGGTCCTGCTTCCGTGGTCGTTGCTGTTGATGAGGAAGGCGCCGTTCATGCGCAAACAATCGATGGCGCCTATCAGATTGTGCCTGATTCCGGCAACGGCACACCCATTAACCTTACGGATGGTGGTGCTGTGGTTGCCGATGACACTTATCTTGATTGGCAGATTGTCGAAGTCGAGTCTGACGGCAACGGTGGCTACACCGTCGTCTGGGCTGGTGTGACTGCAGCGACTGACGGTCAGTATCTGACATGGAACGTTGATGCGACCGGTGCCAAAGTTGGTGGTGCTGCACTTGTGCCTGACGTGCTTGCGCTTGAGACATCGCTAAACGTCGATATCGACGGCGACGGCAACGTCGGCCCTGTGGTGTCTGTCGTAGCCGTTGATGAAGAAGGCGGCGTGCATGCACAGACAGTTGATGGCGCGTACCAGATTGTGCCTGACTCCGGCAACGGCACACCAATTGACTTGACTGACGGTGGCGCAGCAGTTGCAGATGACACATTTGCAGATTGGCAAATTGTCGAAGTCGAGTCCGATGGCAATGGTGGTTACACCGTCGTCTGGGCCGGTGTAACTGCCGCGACGGATGGTCAGTATCTGACATGGAACGTCGATGCGACTGGTGCCAAAGTTGGTGGTGCGTCTTTTGTCGCAGATGTCTTTGCACTGGAAACAAGCCTGAATGTCGATATCGACGGTGACGGGACTATTGGTCCAGTGGTGGCACCACCGACCATCGTTCCTGTAGACGTAGAGGGGCTCGCACATGTTCAAACATCGGATGACGCCTATCAAATCGTCCCCGATAGCGGATCAGGTACACCAATCGACATCACTGACGGCGGAGCTGCTGTAACAACAACTACGTTCGCTGACTGGCAGATCGTCGAAGCAGAGCCAAATGGGTCTGGCGGATATACGGTTGTCTGGGCTGGTGTGACTGCGGCCACTGATGGGCAGTTCCTTACTTGGAACGTCGACGCCGCAGGTGTTAAACTCGGTGGTGCAGAACTTGTCGCTGACTTAGCGGCGCTCGAAGTGACGCTTGGCGTCGATATCGATGGCGACGGCGATGTCGGTACGATTGTCGATGTTGACGTCGTAGGAGATGTGCACGTTCAGACGGTCAACGGTCTGTACCAACTTGTTCCAAACGCAGGTGCCGGTACGCCGATCGCACTTGTAGACGGAAATACACCAATTGCGGATAATACATTCCCTGATTGGCAAGTTATCCACGCTGAAACTGACGGCGGAACTGGCTACACAGTCGTTTGGCAGGGTGTAACAGCAGCAACCGACGGTCAGTTCCTGACTTGGGCAGTTGATGATACCGGTGCCAAAGTCGGTGGCGCTGCATTGGTCTCCGATGTCCGCGCGCTTGAAGACGCAATCAGTGTTGATCTTGATGGCGACGGTTACATTGGCGAGAAAACCGAAATCGAAGACGATGGTGCAATTCGCCTGGTCACTGACGATTCAACTG
>CAYLMZ010000011.1:0-36759 GCA_964385035.1 uncultured Loktanella sp. | reverse complement strand
GGGTTGTTCGTCTGCATATGCGAGACGCCAGCGATGATTATCTGACCGACTATGTAGACCGGAATTGGGACAGCATTCGCCACAGCGTTGGTGCCTACAAGTTGGAAGAGGAAGGAGTGCGACTTTTTACACGCATTGAAGGAGATTATTTCAATGTTCTTGGTCTCCCGCTGTTGGAACTCTTGTCATATTTGACGCTTCGCGGAACATTGCCTGCATGACCCAGACCCCTCGCGCTGCCGTCCTTGGCAATCCGATTTCCCATTCGCTATCTCCGAAGCTTCATGGTTTCTGGTTGGATCGCTACGGCATTTCCGGTGAGTATTCCGCGATTGAAGTCACCGATGACGCATTGGAAGAGACATTGCACCGCCTTCCCAAAGAGGGGTTTGTCGGTGCGAATGTAACTTTGCCGCATAAAGTGAGTGTTTTGCAGTATGCTGATCAGGTCACTGATCGTGCCACTCTTATCGGGGCCGCGAATACTCTGATATTCAAGGGTGACGGTCGTATCTTTGCCGATAATACTGATGGTTACGGCTTTATTTCCAACTTGCGCCAGGGCGCGCCTGACTGGGATCCCAAGGCAGGACCGGCTGCAATTTTTGGCGCTGGTGGCGCGGCCCGTGCTGTCATCGTTGCATTGATTGATGCCGGTGTTCCGGAAATCATGATTTCAAACCGGACACGCCCCAAAGCCGAAGCATTGCGTGACGATTTCGGTGCCCGCATTTCCGTCGTTGATTGGGTACAGGCAGATATGATGTTGGAAGATGCAGGCACGGTCGTGAATACCACGTCCTTGGGGATGAAAGGGTCGGCTGAATTCAAGGTATCGCTGGCAGGACTTCGCAAAGACGCGGTTGTCACCGATATTGTCTACAATCCTCTGACGACGCCATTTCTGCAAGCCGCCTCAGAGCGTGGGTGCACGATCGTTGATGGACTGGGCATGTTGCTTCACCAAGGTGTCCCCGGTTTTGAACGCTGGTTTGGTCACCGCCCCGAGGTAGACGAAGCCACCAGACAGGCCGTTTTGTCGTGACTCATCTTTTGGGCCTCACCGGTTCTATCGGTATGGGCAAATCGACAACCGCCGGCATGTTTCGTGACGAAGATATTCCGGTTTGGGATGCTGATGCTGTTGTCCATGAGCTCTATGCAACGGGTGGAAAGGCCGTAGCGCCTTTGGCGGCCGTGTTTCCATCTGCTGTGGTCGATGGGGCTGTAGATCGTTTCGTCCTTAAGCAGCTTATCGCGGACGACCCATCTGTCATTTCTGTGATTGAGAAAATCGTCCACCCGCTTGTTGCTGATGATCGGGCTGCATTTTTGCATGTCCATGACGGGCCGCTGGTTGTTTTTGATATTCCCCTACTTTTTGAAACGGGTGCTGATAGCTGGCTGGACAGTATTCTTGTGGTTACGGCGCCTGTGCATATCCAGAAAGAGCGTGTGATGGCCCGACAAGAGATGGATGAAGCCATGTTTCGCCAAATCCTGTCTCGCCAGATCCCTGATGCAGAAAAACGTGCAAGGGCGGATCATGTTATTGAAACGCTTACTCTGGACGGCACCCGAAGCGCTGTGCGAAAACTCATATCGACGCTGACAAAGGGCTAAAGATGCGCGAGATCGTTCTGGATACAGAGACTACCGGTTTTGAACCTGCCGAAGGTGATAGAATCGTTGAAATCGGTGCGGTCGAGTTGATGGGGCATGTTCCAACGGGCCGCACCTATCATGTCTACATAAACCCTGAGCGTAGCATGCCTGCTGGTGCCTTTGAGGTGCATGGAATTGGTCCGGACCTTCTTGATCCTCCGCAAGACCCGAAGCCAGGGCAGGTCATCTTGCGTGACAAGCCTGTGTTCGAAAAAGTCGGCCAAAGCTTCCTTGATTTTGTGGGCGACGCCAAACTGGTCATCCATAACGCTGCTTTTGATATGAAGTTCCTGAACTTCGAATTGGATCGGATGGGTCTGCGCCAACTGCCGATGGATCAGGCGATTGATACGCTGGCGATTGCACGACGGAAATTTCCGGGCTCACCTGCCTCGCTCGATGCGCTTTGTCGTCGTTTCGCCATCGACAATAGTTCACGGACACTTCACGGCGCGCTCTTGGACAGCGAGATCCTC
The DNA here is from genome assembly GCA_964385035.1 of uncultured Loktanella sp. Taxonomy (GTDB): domain Bacteria; phylum Pseudomonadota; class Alphaproteobacteria; order Rhodobacterales; family Rhodobacteraceae; genus Yoonia. The sequence goes on along the minus strand of CAYLMZ010000011.1, from coordinate 34,618 downwards.
GCGGAAGTTTATTTGGAGCTTATCGGCGGTCGGCAGCCAGATTTTGGTTTGGCGACATCCGCAAATGCAACGTCGCGTGGTGCTGCAACAGACGATTGGCGTCCGACACCCCGAACACAGCCACTGCCGTCACGTCTTACAAAAGAAGAAGCCGCCGCCCATGCTGCCTTTGTAGACACATTGGGCGACGGCGCTGTCTGGCGTAAACTGTCCTAGTTTACTTTTGCTTTTTCGGCTTCGGCACGGCGCTGCAATTCAGTGCGATAAAGTGCAAGGAAGTCGATTGTTTCCAGGTTGAGTGGCGGGAAACCACCGTCGCGTGTCACGTCGCTCACGATCCGGCGCAGGAACGGGAAGGTGATGCGAGGGCATTCAATCAGCAGATACGGATGCATCTGTGCTTCTGGCACGCCAGAAATTTCAAAAACACCTGCGTATTCCAGTTCGAGGACGAAAAGCGGTTCACCTTTTTCTTTGGTCTTGCTGGTGACGTTCAGCTTGGTGATGACTTCAAACTGGTTTTCAACCTTGCGCTTGCGTGCATCCAGATTGACCTGAACCTGAATTTCAGGTTGCGCGTCCCCTGTGACACCCTTTTGTGCGAGGATGTTTTCGAAAGACATGTCGCGGATGTACTGCGCGAGGACACGGCTGGAAATCTGGGGGGCAGCAGCAGCTGCTGCGTCGGGGGATGTTGCACCGTTTTCAGGTGTATCGGCCATAAGGAATGCTCCGGTTCAGATGGGTTTGCGCGTTCCTAACAGCCTATTTGGCAAGGCTCAATGCCGTGTCCAATCCGATGGCGGGCCGCTTTTAGGTTTCTGCGGTGTGACCTCTTCGAAATCGCCGTCAATCACCCGATCGTCTGGCCCGTGTCGTTGCGCAGATTGTGGTTGGTCCCCCATAGTGAAGCTTTGCACCTTCACCCGTGATTTTGCCCAAGTAAATGCCGCCTTGCGCACCGATGGAACGAGCAAGGACAACCCGACGATGTCGGTGAAAAATCCGGGTGTCAAAAGCAGTGCCCCTGCGAATAGGATCATCGCCCCGTTTGCCAATGGTTCCGTCGGGTCGTTCAGTTCGGAGAAGGACCGCTGAAGGTTTGCGATTTCCCGCAATCCCTGATTGCGCACCAGATACGATCCGGTCACAGCGGTTGCAAGAACGATCAACAGTGTCCACCAGATGCCGATAATCCCACCCACCTGAATAAACAGGGCGATTTCGATCATTGGGACAGCAATGAATGCAATCAAGAGCCACATGGTCCAGCCTTTCATAACATGTTCGGGGGTAAGGTGGACTCAACCCGACCCGTGACCTACATAAGGATGCAAAGGGCATGATACCATGCCTTGTCCCGAAACGAGGTCCAGATGAATTCTCCGATTATTCAGCTTTTGGTGCTTGCCGGCATCGCTGTTTTCCTGATTTTGCGGCTGCGTGGCGTCCTTGGAACGCGCGAAGGTTTTGAAAAACCGGCTGTGACGCGGCCTGAACCAACAGAACGCCTCGGACGTCCCGATTTCGATGTGATCGAAGGTGGTCCTGATCTGGATATCACCGATCACGTTGAGGATGGATCAGACGATGCCAAAGCATTGGCCGCGATGAAGCGCATTGATCCTACATTCAATGTCAGCGAATTCCTTGGTGGTGCACGTGGTGCGTATGAGATGATCCTGATGGCATTCGAAAACGGCGATCTTGATAGTATCGTCCCTTTCATCTCCGAAGATGTATACGAGGCTTTTGCCTCTGTCGTTGATGAACGTCAGCGTCAGGGCCTGACTGTTGAGGCAAGCTTTATCGGGATCAGTGATATGACGCTGACGGGTGCCGAATTTGACGAGGTTTCGAAAGAGGGCGAAGTCTCCGTGCGCTTCAAGGCCGAGATGACATCTGTTGTGCGCAATGCCGATGGCGAAGTCGTCGAGGGCAGCGAAAAGGAAATCAAGCGGATGAAGGACACATGGACCTTTGCCCGCAAGATGGATGCCGATGATCCGAACTGGCGTTTGGTCGCCACTGGCGAATAAGCCCCAATTGGCCGAACGATGGCCGCATTGCATTATTCACGTCTAGGTTTTCATGATCTGGAAGGGTGGGCTGATGATGATCATCAGGCCGCCCTTGATGTTTATGAGATCTCGTTGCCTTCCTTGGACGAATGCTGGCCACATCCGGCAGATCAGCAACCACGCGAATTCTTTGAGGTGCACTTTGTGCCCGTCTGCATCGCTGATCAGTCGCCACCATTGTTTACCGGGTATTTTGAGCCCGAGTACGAAGGCACGCTGACCCCCGATGTGTCACATCGGTTCCCAGCCTACGCTGTCCCGCCGGACCTTACGCCAAATGTGCCCTATGCAAGCCGCGTTGAAATCGAGCGTGATGGCCGCTTGATCGGCGCGGGGTTGGAGTTGGCTTGGTTCGCTGATCCGCTTGATCTGTACTTTCTACAGGTGCAGGGGTCCGGTCGGGTGCGTTTGCCCGACGGTGGCATGATCCGGTTGGGGTTCGCCGCCAAAAACGGCCATCCCTATACGTCGCTTGGAAAAAGCATGATCGCCGCGGGACATCTGACGGCCCAGAATGTATCCCCCGAGGCTATCCGGCATTGGATCGCCAAAAACCCAGACGCGGGTCGCGATTTGATGTGGGAGAATGCAAGCTATGTCTTCTTTCGACGTATTGATGATGTTGATCCAGAAAAAGGGCCGTTGGGGGCCATGGGATATTCAATCATGCCGAACCGATCCATAGCCGTGGACCCTGATATCACGCCATTAGGTGCGCCAGTCTGGATTGAAAAGGCAGGTGCTAGGCCGATGCATCGTCTCATGGTCGCGCAGGATACCGGTTCGGCCATCAAAGGGGCCGGGCGGGCAGATATCTTTTTTGGAACTGGAGTGGATGCGGGCTTGCGCGCGGGACGGGTCATGGACACTGGTCGCATGGTTGTTTTGTTGCCGCATGCGCTTGCCGATGCCTTGATGGAGAGGGACAATGCGTAAACCTCGACATCTTTCCCCTGATGAACGTGCCCTTTGGGATCGTGTTGCGGCGCGCACTGTTCCACTGCGTGATGAACCAAAGGCTGATCCCCAACCCGTCACCACCCCTAAGCGCCCGAAAAAGCCGCAAGAGGCGCCAGCTGCTAATCCCTTCCCTGATTTCCGTGTGGGCCAAAGGGCCCAAGTAAAATCAGGCCATGACATCCTGCGTCCAATTGCAGACCGATTGACCAAAGCGCCGGTGCATATGGATCACAAAGCCTTTGGCAAGATGACCCGTGGCAAAATCAAACCGGAGGCACGGATTGACTTGCACGGCATGACACTCGCTGAAGCGCATCCAGAGCTGATCGCGTTTATTCTGGGGTCGCAGGCAGCCGGTCGGCGCCTTGTTCTGGTGATCACCGGCAAAGGTAAAGATCGGGACGATGGCGGACCTATCCCGACACGGTATGGTGTCTTGCGCCATCAAGTGCCGCAATGGCTGGCACTCCCTCCGCTAGCGCAGGCAATTTTACAGGTGACCCCGGCCCATCTCCGTCATGGCGGGCATGGTGCCTACTACGTTTATCTGCGCAAACCGCGCTGACTAAAACGCGCTTGCGATTGGCTGGCTGACGGCTGGATCGCTGCCCATGTTCAGGGTCCACCAGATTTTTCCACCTTCTTCTTGATACCAAGCAAATCCCAGAAAACGCGCATTTGGATCAAGAATGACAGCACGCGTGTCTTCTTGGCTCATCCACGCCCCAAGTGTCTGGAGTTCGTTTTCAAAGGACTCCGAGATGTTTTCACCCAAGAGCCTGCCGGGAAATCCGACACGACGGGCCCGATCAAGCGGGCTGGACCCGTCTGATCCAAACAGCCAAGGTCGGTTTTGCACAGACATATCGCGCGAATGCGTTGCCGCGGCTGCGTTCAACCGTGCATCCAACTGGACCATGGGGACGCCGGCATTCCGGCGGAGCGCGTTCACGCTATCAAGCATGCGGAATTTCAGTGCAGCTGTATCTGCCGGATTGATCCGATAGATGACATCGACGGGCAGCCCGTCTTCTCCGATGGGGCGACGTGCTACAGAGTCACATGCTGCCAGCCCAAGGGCTGCAAATCCAAAAAGAAACCGACGTCGCAACATGTTTATCTACCTATAAGCCTTCTGCTTTTGTCATTAGCCCCTATGACGCGACACTTCAAACACAGTCAGCTATGAACCGCTCGGGATGACATTTCTTTGAATTGCAGTCGCATGAGAGTCACAATAATCACTTACCTCAAAGCTTTTGTTTCTTCATGAGGGTTTACCCATGGCTAATTCTTATTCACGACGCGGCTTCTTGGCCGCTTCTGCCGCAGCGATCGGAACCGGAGCTGTCGCGCAAACAGCCAACACGACCGAGATGGAAACCGAAGTGCTGCAAGGTGTGCAGCGCAATATCTCAAGCTTCCGCTCGTTGGATTGGCAGCCGTATTTTTCCAACCTACGCAATGGTGCTGTCTTGGTCGATATCCAGTCACGCGCCTTGCATTACTGGTCTGAAGATGAGTCGATCTACAAGCTTTTCCCGACGAGTGTTCCACTCACCGAAGATTTGACTCGCACTGGCCGGACATCGATCACCCGCAAGGTTGAGGGGCCGAGTTGGGCGCCAACGCCTGCAATGAAGCTACGCAACCCCGAATGGCCCGATTTTATTGGCCCGGGTCCTGATAACCCTCTGGGCAGTCATGCGCTGCATTTGACGTGGACCTACTACCGTATTCACGGCACCCACGACACGCGCAAGATCGGCCGCCGGTCATCGAACGGGTGTATCGGACTTTATAACGAGCATATCGCAGAGCTTTATGGCCTGACAAAAGTCGGCACACAGGTCTTGTTGATCTGACGCTTTGGATATCTGAATGACAAAGGGCACCGTTTAGGTGCCCTTTTTTTATCACTTCCGCTTAAAGAGACTCTTTAATCCGAACCGCCGTTTCTTGGCTGGCACAGCAAGTTTCCCCGGTTCAGCGACAACAGGTTCAGACCAATTGCGTTCTACTTTGCCTTCACTGGCAAAACCGCTGCTCGACGCCTTGAGATCATCATTGAATTCGTCAGCCCAATCAGGCTTTGAGGTCTTTTTCGGCGTCGCATGTGTTGGTTGGCGGCGGGTCCGGGGATCAGCACCGCGCGGTTCTGTGCTGAGATACTCGTTCGTTTCTGACACAAGACGCGTCAGCACCTTATTGAGATCATCCGTTGGAATCTGACGGATCGGGCGCGTCTTATCCTTGCGACCGGTGATCGTGTTCATCCATTCCCGTGCCGTCTGAATCCGCTCTTTCGGCAAAATTGCCATCGCCTTGTCGATAGCTTCAAGGAATTCGGGCTCATAATCGGGGAAACGACCCGCAAGGGGTTCGCAAGGATCAGGGTTCTTGCTGGCAAATTCCGCCATACGCGTTTGGCTGTTTGGTGGGGCTTCACCGCTTATGAGGTGATAGAAAGTAGCGCCCAAAGCATAGAGGTCACTGCTCGGACCTTGCTTGCCACCAGCAAAATAGAATTCTTGCGGTGAATAACCGTCCTTGACCACCAGAACGGCAGAGACCGCGCGTGTTTCACGGCTTGCTTCTTCGCGTGCAGCGCCAAAGTCGATCAGGACAGGATTGCCCCACTTATCCAGCAGAATATTATCTGGCGACAGATCGCGGTGCAGCAGGTCGTTTTGGTGCACAAGGTCAATCGCATCAAGAACCTTGATCAAGAGGTCCTTGATTTGGTCGGGGGTAACATTGTCGTACGAGTCTTTGATGACACTGAGAAGATCGCGCCCTTCGATGAGGTCCAAAACCATATAGGCGGTTTCATTGTCCTCAAAGATGCGATGAACGCCGACGATATTCGGGTGTTTCAGCTTTGCGATGGCACGCGCTTCGCGCATGAACATCTGAACAATGGCGCGATATTTTTCTTCATGTTGGCTTGAGCGGACAAGAACATTGCGTCCCTCGCGCCGACAAAAGACCTCTGGATAGCATTCCTTGATGACGACGCGGCGGCTAAGGAAATTGTCCTGCGCCAAATAGGTGATGCCGAATCCACCATTGCTCAGTGGGCGCTCAATAGTGAATTGATCACCCAGTAGCCTCGTACCGCTTGGTAGAGCTTCGCTACCCGAAGGGGGTACGACGTCTAGATCAGCATGATTAGCCGCTGTCATTACCTCACCAATATCCGCACCAATAACGCGGTGCGCTCCATTACCATCACAAAAATACATAGGCTGAGTGACTTAGAAATGCGGCCCTATTGAGGCAAAAATCCGCTTATAGGTCCATTTTGCCGCATGAACGCTTTGAAAAACCTCAATTTCTTTTAGTGAATCTCAAATTTTTTGCGTTTTTGATGAGAATTCCAGGCGACTGATCTTTGCAAGATACTAGGGCATGCCGCGTTCTTGAGGGGGATTCGTGCGAGTCGTTTTCAGTACGTTACCCGCATCATCACATACCAAACGCACCCGTCGACCCTGATACCAGAAAGTCAAACGATGCTTGCCCGCGTCTTCACCAACACCTTCCTCGGATCGACTGGTGATTTCGCCGGATCGCATTTTGGCAGGAACATCTGCCGGGGTAATTCCCAGAAGTGGACCAAGATCATGCGCGTCTACAATGGCACCTTCTGCGGTCCAGCTGACTTTCATCCGCGCCTAGCCCAGCCACCCCTTGAGGTTACGATCGATCGCACCACAAAGCGCGTCAATGTGCGCCGGATCATCGTTGAGACATGGGATGTAGGTGAAGTGCTCACCGCCCGCTTCTTCAAAGCTTTCTTTGATCTCTTCGTTGATCTCTTCAAGTGTTTCGATGCAATCAGCCGAGAAAGCAGGAGCACAAACAGCGATGTTCTTGATCCCGTCCTCTTCAGCAAGTCGTGCGACTTCTTCGACGGTGTAGGGCTTGAGCCATTCTTCGGGCCCGAAGCGCGACTGGAATGTTGTGACAATCTCTGTGTCATCCCAACCAAGCCGCTCTTTCAAAAGGCGCGTCGTTTTCTGACATTGGCAATGATAGGGATCGCCTTCGCGCAGGTAGCGCTCTGGCACCCCGTGGTAAGAACAGACCAGCTTTTGCGGGCGTGTTTCTGCATTTTCGTAAGCGCGTTCAATAGATTGCGCGAGTGCTTCGATATAGGCCGGATCGTCATAATAGGGTTCAACGATGCGCGAGATCGGCTGCCATTTTTCATCCATAAGGGCCCGAAAGAACTGATCATTCGCTGTTGCTGATGTTGCGCCTGCATAATGCGGATAAAGCGGGAAAAAGAGGATTTTCGTACATCCGGCATCAACCATTTCACGCACTTTGGATTTGGTCGAAGGGTTTCCGTAGCGCATGCAGAAATCGACCCGCACATCATCGCCATAGCGTTCAACCATCTTGGCTTTGATCGCCGCGGTCTGTGCCTTGGTGATCGTCATCAAGGGGCTTTCATTCGCCTCTTCGTTCCAGATCGACTTATACGCCGCACCGGATGAAAACGGACGCTTGGACAGGATCACCAACTGCAACAGAGGTTGCCAGATCCATGCGGAGTAGTCGATGACCCGCTTATCCGAGAGGAATTCATTGAGATACCGCCGCATCGACCAATAATCGGTGGCGTCAGGTGTCCCGAGGTTGGCCACGAGAATACCCACACGGGCTGGCTTGACGGGGGGATGGTCTGGCTGCGCATGGGCAGGACAGACCGCCGGGCGCTCTTCCGTATTGCTGTGTGCATCAAACATTTTCATCGCCCTCTAGGTAACGTCATTCGCGTGGTAATTAAATGGGATACGTCCGGCGTCAATCATTGGACCTATCTAAAGGGGTTTCTTTCGTGCCCAGCGCATCTGCCAGCCGCGTCGTCGCGCTGCCGGGTCTAAGGGGTTGGGGTTGGTTTTCCGCGGGGGCCCAGCCGGTCAGTGTGATCATTTCAAAGGTCGCATCAACGCGCTTTTCGTCGTTGCTAAAGTTGTCTGCATAGATGCAGGCGGCCTCGGTCAGGACATTGCGCCGTGTCGGGTGCTTGATCCTGTCACTGAGGGCGTTGTTTTCACCCATTTTGCGCAGATCGTGCATCAGGTGGAACGCGTTGACGTAGCTCGCTGTCAAAGGTGTGCTGTCTGCCACAGGAAGTGCGAACCCCGCCCGTTGAAGCAATCCACCCAAATCCCGGATCTCGCCCATCGGTGCGATCCGTGGCGACAAGCCACCTGTGATTGCAACTTCGGCCTCAGCCAGTGAAGCTCGCAATTCTTGCAATGTCTGCCCCCCAAGAAAGCTACACAACAAAAGTCCGTCAGGTTTCAGAGCATGACGGCTTTGCACAAGCTGGCCCACGGGATCGTTCGCCCAGTGCAGGCACATGGCGTGCAACACCAGGTCATGCGCCCCTGACGTCAGCGCAAGAACGTCGGTATCTTCGACAATTGTCGCGTCTGGGAAACGGGCTGCCCAAAACTCCGGAAAACCAGTGACAATAGCAATCGACTTAAAGGTTCTGTTAACCTCTATCAGTCTTTCCTGAAATTCATCTGCTGCTTGCTCTTGTAGAAACAGTGCATCAGGCAGCGCGCGGGCGCGGTTTCGACGCAAAGCGGCTCGGTCAATGATCTGAGGTGTCTTCATGCGGGTCATTTAGGGTGCAATCATGCTGTTGCAAAGCGTCATTCAGTCGATCTACCCGATGTCATGCGTGGCATGTGATGCCCCCGTGCAATCAGAGCACGGCCTTTGTGCTGCATGTTGGGCAGACACCAGCTTTGCGGATGGCTTGATTTGCAATTCCTGTGGCACAGTTCTACCGGGTGAAGGGACGGATGATCTGGTTCAGTGTGATGATTGTTTGACAATCGCCCGGCCGTGGAGTGCTGGCCGAACGGTTCTGGCTTACGGCGGCGTGGGGCGGCGTTTGGTGTTGGCGCTGAAGCATGGTGATCGCACCGACCTCGTCCCTACCTTGGCGGGGTGGATGGCGCGCCCTGCTACCGCGCTTTTGATGCCTGATAGTCTGATCGTGCCCGTCCCATTGCATTGGACCAGACTTGTGCGCAGACGCTACAATCAGTCAGCCTTGTTGGCACAAGCGCTGGGCAAACGGGTTTCTCGCGAGGTTTGTGTCGACGGATTGCTCCGTCCCAAGCGCACTGTTCCCTTGGATGGGCACACCCGTGATGCCCGTTTCGGAGAACTGTCGGACGCCATAATCGCGAACCCGAAACAACAGGACCGGTTGCGCGGTCGTCCGATATTGTTGATCGATGATGTCATGACGTCTGGTGCCACGCTTGCTGCCGGGTCTGAGGCATTGCGCAAAGCTGGTGCCGGAAACGTGTCAATTCTTACACTGGCAAGAGTGACCAAAGATACCTAAGTCAGGGTCAATCCAAGGACTGAGGACGCCCAAATGGCCCAGATCGAAATCTACACCAAACCCACGTGCGGCTTTTGCCACATGGCAAAGCGCTTGCTGAATTCCAAAGGACTCAGCTTTTCCGAGGTGAATATCTCGGCTCAACCTGATCGCCGCCCCGAGATGATCCAGCGCGCTGGCGGTCGTAGCACTGTTCCGCAGATATTTATTGGCAGCGAACATATCGGTGGATGCGACGACCTTTTTGCGCTTGAGCGCGCAGGCAAATTGGATGCAATGCTGGCTGCATGAAGGCAGCGCTAGTTCAACTGAACGCCAGTGATGATCCCGTCGCAAACCTGCGACAAACGACGGGCCTCGTCGCTGAGGCTGCGGCGGCCGGTGCGGACTTTGTTCTGACGCCCGAAGTCACCAACTGTGTTTCGCAGAACCGTTCGCAGCAGCAGAACGTCTTGCAGAGCGAAGATGATGATTTGACCCTTGCAGGGTTGCGCAATGCAGCAATCCGGCATGGTGTTTGGTTGTCGATCGGGTCACTGGCGCTGAAAACAGGCGATGCGGATGGCCGATTTGCCAACCGGTCATTTTTGATTGATCCCGCAGGTCGGATCGTCGCGCGCTATGACAAGATCCACATGTTTGATGTGACAGTCTCGGAAACGGAAAGTTACAAAGAATCAGCAGGCTATCGCCCCGGCGATGCGGCTGTCCTGGCCGAGACACCGATGGGTAAGATTGGGCTCACAATCTGCTATGACGTCCGCTTTGCCTATCTTTATCGCGCATTGGCTCAGGCTGGTGCAGAGGTGATTTTGGTGCCTTCCGCTTTTTCACCCGTTACCGGGGCCGCGCATTGGGAGCCTCTCTTGCGCGCGCGTGCCATTGAAACGGGGTCATTTGTCCTTGCTGCTGCGCAAACCGGCACACATGTGGCTCGATCTGGCAAGCCACGCCAGACCTATGGTCACAGTATGGCTGTCTCGCCTTGGGGGGAAGTAATCCTCGATATGGGCGAAGACCCCGGCATAGGACTGGTTGATCTTGACCTGACGGAAGTGGCAAAATGCAGGAAACGTATCGCGGCCCTGCAACACGACCGCCCTTTCAAAGGCCCATGATGTCCAAGTCATCCGACAGCCTCGCTGTGACGCTCTTTAGCGAGATTCTGATGGTCGATCAGTTGGCGCGTGCGAGCGTTGCCAAAGCGATGCCCAAAGGGATGGAGCTGTCGCATTTTTCGGTGCTCAACCATCTCGCCCGTGCTGGTGCTGAGCGATCCCCGGCGCAACTGGCCAAGACGTTCCACCTGACGAGGGGCGCGATGACGAATACACTGCATAAGTTGGAATGGGCAGGATGGGTTCATATCCGTCCTGACTGGGACGACGCACGCCGCAAGATGGTTGCCATCAGCCCCGCAGGCCAATCAGCGCGTGACGCCGCTTTGGCCGCAATTGCCCCAATCATCGCCGAGGTGGTAGAAGATGTGGGCGAACAGAAAGTCCGGACTGTTCTTCCCGTGCTCCGTGAGATGCGGTTGAAACTGAGTGAGATCAACTAACCCTGTATTGGAACTGATAAGTGGTTAGCCCAGCTCATGATGGTTGATCAGCTCTGCTGCCACCCTTGTTTCGCTCTCTAACGTCAAGGACGCGGCGACTTTTTGTCCGGCCATTGCGATTGTTGCTGACTTTCGCGAATTGCTTCTCGCCCAGTCGATTTTTTCTTCCAGATCAGAAAGGTCCGCTGCGATGGGGATATAGTGTTCCCACGGTTTGAGCTGTGGATAATACCATTGGTAAAAGCCAAAAGGGCTGTCAACTTTCAACACGCAACAGCCCAACTTGAGCCGTTGCATAAAGTTATTCCAAGCGTTTGAATAACCATCAATATCAAGCGCAAACTTCTTTGTTGCCCATTCAACAGGAGGAACAAAGCTTGCCGTCAATCCGGCACTAGCCAAGAGGTTGCTGTTTTGAAGGTGCGGCGATTCAGCAAAACGGAAATCCAGCCCGCGCTCTTTTGCCAAAAGTACGAACCGTAGCCGTTGCATCACACCGGGATTGTTCTTGAACGTTGGATCAAGTGAAAACAGGCCGACATTGTTTAGGTTCCCCCGCCAAACGATGTCGTCACTGCGATCTTCCCATGAGATGTTTGTCTTTTGGGCCAAGTGGCCGATCCTATGATACCCCCTTGTCGAAAAGAATATTGGATCAGGCAAGGCAACGCCGCGAGTCTTTGTCGTAGAGAAACGGTAGTCTGCATCGGTGGGTTCATGGCCGTCCGACAAGGAAACACTTATCGTTTTGATGTCTGGCGAAGCGGCTGAGAACCAGTGAAGGTAAGCAGCGAGTCGAGGGCCATAAAAATTGAGCCCCTCCAAGGGTAGTTTCTTTGACAGGTGAATCTCGAAAGACTGACCGTCGCGTTCGATGATCGCATCTGAGTGCGCGTTTGGCCCGTTCTCGGACGAAACTCTGATCCTTGGTTCCGTTGCACCAGCAGCTTTAAACTGGGCGGCGATCAGTTGGCGGACAAGTCGGTCTTTCTTGAAGTTGACGACTGGTTTGCGAACTGCGTTCTGAATTCTGACAATATGATTTCGCAAAGGATCAGCGGTCTCTGGGTTATTGCGGCTTTGTCGCCGCCGTCACATAGTTCACCGATAAATCCCGATCTGAAATTGACCATGTGAATTTGGCGAAGTTAAACACAAAACCTTTGCGATCGACAGGTGTCATTCCAGCCTTTTCGATGAACCCAAAAAGCTCATCCGGAGTGATGAACTTGTTCCATTCATGCGTGCCCTTTGGCAGCCAGCGCATGACGTATTCTGCCCCGACAATCGCCATCATAAAGCTTTTAGGATTGCGATTTATGGTCGAACAAATGTGGATTCCGCCCGGCTTCATCAGTTTTTGGCAAGCATCCAGATAGCCTTGGGGGTCGGCGACATGCTCAACCACTTCCATGTTGAGCACGGCGTCGAATTGCTCGCCTGCTTCTGCCATCGCTTCTGCTGTTGTGTGGCGATAGTCGATGTCCAGACCTGATTGCTCTGCGTGGATTTTGGCAACCGGGATATTCCGTTCAGCGGCATCTGCGCCAACCACGGTTGCCCCCAGACGTGCCATTGGTTCACACAAAAGACCCCCGCCGCATCCGATATCGAGGATGCGCAGTCCCTTGAAAGGCTCCGGTTGGCTGAGGTCCCGTCCGAATTCGGCAGCGATCTGGCGCGTGATATAGTCGAGCCGCACGGGGTTCATCATGTGGAGCGGCTTGAATTTGCCGTTCAGATCCCACCATTCTGCGGCCATCGCCTCGAATTTTGCGATCTCGGAAGGGTCTACGGTGTTGGTTGCCGACATTCTGCGCCTCGTTGATGGTCAGTCTTATCCAAACGCGATATAGGGTGGTTATGGACAAAGTCGTAGGACAAAAGCGCCCAGGCGCCCATCTTTATCCGCCCATCGATCCGTTTGACCAGCGGATGCTGGATGTGGGCGAAGGTCACAAAATCTATGTCGAGCAATGCGGCGATCCTGATGGCATTCCTGTTGTGGTGTTGCATGGTGGTCCTGGTGGCGGATGCAGCCCTGCGATGCGTCGCTATTTTGACCCCAATGTGTTTCGCATCATCCTGTTTGATCAGCGCGGCTGCGGCCGGTCGCGACCGCATGCCAGCGTTGAAAACAATACAACCTGGCATCTGGTCTCTGACATAGAGCTGATCCGCGAGACGCTTGGCATTGATCGTTGGATTGTCTTTGGCGGGTCTTGGGGTGCCACCTTGGCGTTAATCTATGCTCAGGCCCATGCCGACCGGACAGCCGCTGCGGTGTTGCGCGGTGTGTTCTTGATGACCAAGCGCGAGTTGGATTGGTTTTACGGTGGCGGTGCCGCGAATTTCTGGCCTGACCTTTGGGCGCGCTTTGCGTCATTGATCCCCACAGACGAACAAGACGACATGATCGCCGCTTATCATCGCCGCCTGTTTTCGGGGGATCGCGCGATCGAGATCAGGTATGCCCGTGCATGGGCGTCTTGGGAAAACGCGCTAGCGGCGATGGACAGTGATGGAATCACAGGCGAAAGTCCCGCCGAATATGCCCGCGCTTTTGCCCGTCTTGAGAACCACTATTTTCAAAACATGGGCTTTCTGAACGCAGAGCAACAAATCCTGCATCCGGGCCAAATGGCCAAGATTGCTGATGTCCCCGGTGTGATTGTGCAAGGGCGCTATGACATGATCTGTCCCCCGGTGTCTGCCCATGCCTTGTCACAAGCGTGGCCGAAATCCCGTTTGACTTTTGTAGGCCGCGCTGGGCATGCTTTGTCTGAACCTGGCATCACCGCAGAACTGGTCAGGACGATGGATATGATGGGGGCGCATCGTCACTCACTGGACCTTTAGGGTTTACAGATGAAATTTCGCCGTTAATCTTCACATATCCTAAGGGAGAGATAATACGTTTTGGGCAGTGTCCTAAACATTATTCTACAAAGACTGGCACTCGGTCTTCTAACGCTTCTCATCGTATCAATCGTGATCTTTGTGGCAGTGAACCTGCTGCCCGGTGACTTTGCAGAATCTATCCTTGGACAAGGCGCGACCCCAGAGGCGGTCGCTTCGATCCGTCAAGACCTTGGCCTCGATCGCCCGATGGTTGCCCGATATTTCGATTGGCTGGGCGGCGTTGTTCAGGGGGATTTGGGGACGAGTTTTGCGCAGGCGAATTTTGCGAGCTTTACCGGCACAGATTCAGGCGCCACCACCGTGGCCGAACAAATCGCCCCACGTTTTGCCAACACGATGTTCCTTGCCATGGTCACAGCCGCAATCGCTGTCCCCCTTTCGATCATCCTTGGCATTCTCGCAGCGCTTTATCGCAATACGGTCTTTGATCGGGCGACGAACATTTTCACCTTGTCCTCTATCTCGAGCCCTGAATTCTTTCTGGCCTACATCCTGATCCTGTTTCTTGCGGTGCTGAACCCGATCTTCCCGTCGCTGTCGAATATCTTTGAAGGCATGGCCTTTAGCGAGCGGTTGGAAAAGTCGATGCTACCAGCCCTGACGCTGACGCTGGTTGTTACCGCGCATATGATGCGCATGACCCGTGCGGCGATTATCAATCTGCTGGCGTCCCCCTATATCGAAATGGCGCGTCTTAAGGGTCTTTCTCCGATGCGTGTGATCGTGAAGCATGCGCTGCCAAACGCTTTGGCTCCAATCATCAACGTCATTGCGCTGAACCTTGCTTACCTGATTACTGGTGTGGTCGTGGTTGAGGTTGTCTTTGTCTATCCCGGCATCGGTCAGCTTTTTGTAGATAGCGTGAAGATCCGCGACATTCCTGTGGTGCAGGCTTGCTGCCTGATCTTTGCAACTGCCTTTATTCTGTTGAATCTGACTGCTGACATCATGTCGATCCTGTCGAACCCACGTCTGAGGCATCCGAAATGATCCTGTGGCTGTTGATATCGCTTGTGGCCATGGGTGGCATAGCTTGGGGTTTCCGCTTTGCGGGTCAGGCAGTGACAGGCAATGCGCCAAAATTCCGCGACATGCCCTATGGCGTCGCATATGGCTATGTGCTTGGTGTTGCGGTCCTTGGCCTTTTGGTCTGGGGCTACATGCAAGGGCGCAGCGCCGATCCTGCCGTTGCGAACAAATACTTCTTCCTGAGGATTGCGATCGAAGGGTTCATCATCTTCGCCATCGCTGCGTGGGTGTTCCGTCTGTTAGGACGGTCAGTCGGAACGCCATGGAGCAAGAAAATGTTCCGCTCGATGCCGCTGACCGCATCCTTCGGTATTCTCACGATCATCATTTACGCGATTTTCGCCATCTTTGCGGGTGTCATCGCACCCTACGGGCAAGAGCAGATTATTCCGGGTGTAGCTGCAAATATCATCCCCGGCGGTGATCCTGCCATGGGTGGCAATCCTGACTTCCCTCTGGGCACGGACCAGATCGGCCGAGATATTCTGAGCCGTCTGATCTACGGCGCGCAGAATACAGTTGGCATCGCGTTCGCGACGACTTGTCTGGCCTTCTTTATCGGTGGGTCGCTCGGTTTTCTGGCTGCGACATTGGGCGGTTGGTTAGACCAGATCCTGTCACGGGCGGTGGATGTGTTGATGGCGATTCCGTCTTTGATCTTTGCGCTGCTCTTGATGACAATCGCAAGTGTCTGGGCCCCCGAGCTGGGTATCCCGCTGACGGTCTTTATGGTCGTGATCATTGCTGTGATCGACAGCACCCGTGTTTATCGACTGTCCCGTGCAGTGGGTCAGAACATTGTTGTTATGGATTATATCGAAGCTGCCAAGCTGCGTGGTGAAGGCCTAGGCTATCTAGTCTTCAAAGAAATACTGCCAAACGCGACGGCTCCGCTTCTGGCCGAGTTCGGTCTGCGCTTCTGCTTTGTCTTCCTGACGATCGCGGCGCTGTCGTTCTTAGGTGTGGGTATCCAGCCGCCGTTGGCTGACTGGGGTACGATGGTGCGTGACCTTGGTGGCTTTGTGAACTTTGCAGCCTTTGCGCCACTTGCAGCGACTGCCCCGCTCTTGGCGGCGGGTGCGATTGCCTTGCTGACCGTGGCCGTGAACTTTGTCGTGGACTGGATGCTGCACAAATCCTCTGGCTTGAAGGAATAAGATGACAGACACGAGCGATGATATCCTTGTCAAAATGCGCGGCGTCAAAATGGAAGGTCGCAGCGATGAGACATGGAATCCGATCATCAACGGTGTCGATCTTACGCTGAAACGTGGTGAGGTGCTGGGCCTTATTGGTGAGTCAGGCGCTGGCAAATCAACGCTGGGTCTGGCGGCCATGGGTTACACCCGTGATGGCGTTCGTATTAGCGAAGGCTCGGTTGAATTTGACGGTATCGACCTGCTTGCTGCCTCTGCCGCTGTGAAACGCGAACTCTTGGGCAAGCGTATCGCCTATGTCGCCCAATCTGCTGCCGCCAGCTTTAACCCTGCGCACAAACTGATGGATCAGCATGTCGAAGGTCCCGTCCAGCACGGCGTCATGCAACGAAGCGAAAGCGAAGAAGACGGGATGGAGCTTTATCGCAAGCTTCGTTTGCCGAACCCTGACTCCATTGGCTTCCGCTATCCGCATCAGGTGTCCGGTGGCCAGCTACAGCGCTGCATGACCGCGATGGCCATGTCTTGCCGTCCTGATCTGATTATTTTTGATGAACCGACAACGGCGCTTGATGTAACCACACAGATCGAGGTGCTTGCCTCGATCCGCGATATCGTCGAGCAGTTCAATACCGCTGCGATCTATATTACCCATGACCTTGCGGTTGTGGCGCAGATGGCAGACCAGATCAAAGTCCTGTTGAAAGGTGACGAGGTCGAAACCTCTGACACCCGCACCATGCTTTCCGCCCCGACCCAAGACTACACCAAGTCGCTTTGGGCGGTGCGCAGCTTTGAACGCCCGACGAAGCCCGCTGTCCAGACCGGATCGGTTCCCGTCGTCAGCGTTCAGAACGTCGATGCTGCTTACGGCACCGTCCCTGTTCTGCATGATGTCAGCTTTGACATGCATGAAGGCCGCACCGTCGCTGTTGTGGGCGAAAGTGGATCAGGTAAATCAACGACCGCCCGCTGCATCACAGGATTGCTGCCACCCAAGGCCGGCCAGATCCTTGTCGATGGTGAGGTCATGCCGCCTGACTATCGTAAGCGGAACAAAGACCAGTTGCGCCAGGTTCAGATGATCTACCAGATGGCCGATACCGCGCTAAATCCGCGCATGTCGATTGGTCAGATCATCGCCCGCCCGGTCGAGTTTTATCTGGGCCTGAAGGGGAAAGAGAAGCGCGCGAAGGTTGATAAGTTGCTTGAGCAGATCGAGCTTGAGCCGACCCAATATTATCACCGTCTGCCGTCCGAGCTGTCGGGTGGTCAGAAACAACGGATCGGGATTGCCCGCGCGCTGGCTGCCGAACCCAAGTTCATTATCTGTGACGAAGTGACCTCGGCCCTTGACCAGTTGGTTGCTGAAGGCATCCTGCGCCTCTTGGCCCGCCTCCAAGACGAGCTTTCACTCAGCTACATGTTCATCACCCACGATCTGGCGACGGTGAAAGCGATTGCCGACGAGGTCGTCGTGATGAAGGACGGGCGTGTGGTTGAGCAAGGCCCGAAACTGGACATGTTCCAGCCGCCACATCACCCCTACACTGACCTGTTGCTGTCGTCTGTCCCTGAAATGGACCCCGATTGGCTCACAAATCTGCTCAATGAACGCGGAGTTGATAACATCGGCGATGCAGCAGTTGATAAGATGTAATTCGAATCATCCACGAAAGTGATGACAAAATCGGGCGGCTAACGCCTGAACCAACCAACTAGGGAGAAAATAATATGCACGGAATTAGCAGACGCGGTCTTTTGAAGACAGGTGCTGCCGCTGGTGTTCTGAGCCTGACAGGGATGCCCCTGCGCGCGCAAACACGCGGTGGAAAGCTGACAGCGGGTCTGTCTGGGGCGAACACTTCGGATAGCTGGGACGGTCGGACACACTCTGATCTGTTCATGATCGCTTCGGCGCAGGGTGCTGTTTTTGACAGCCTGACCGAAGTTGCCGCAGATGGGTCGCTCGTGGGCGAATTGGCTGAAAGCTGGGAAGCGTCAGCCGACGCAAAGACCTGGACATTCAACCTGCGCCAAGGCGTGACGTTCCACAATGGCAAGTCCTTCGGCGCAGATGATGTCATCGAGTCGCTGCAACTGCACGTGGCCGAAGGTGCTAAATCTGCGGCCCAGCCAATCGTTGCTGCGATCGCAGAGATGAACAAGCTTGGTGATCATCAAGTCCAGTTTGTTCTTGATGCTGGCAACGCTGACTTCCCTTATCTGATGTCGGATTATCACTTGCTGATGTATCCGGCCGGCCAGATTGAAGAAGCAATCGCCAACGGTATCGGAACGGGCCTTTATCAGGTGCAGTCGTTCGACCCCGGCGTGCGCATGGTCGCAACACGTTATGCCGATCACTACAAAGGTGATGGTGCCGGTTTCTTTGACGAAATCGAATACATTGCAATCAACGACAACACCGCTCGTATGAACGCGCTGATGACCGGTCAGGTCGATGCGATCAACCGGATCGACTTTAAGACTGAGGCGTTGCTGCGCGCAAACCCCGCGCTGCGCATTCAGGAAGTGACTGGTAACCAGCAGTATACTTTCCCGATGCTGACAGACGTCGCACCATTCAACGATGTGAATGTCCGCAAGGCACTCAAGTACGGTATCAACCGTCAGGAAATGGTCGACAAGATCCTTCTGGGTCACGGTGCCGTCGGTAACGACACGCCAATCGGTCCTGCAAACCAGTATTACCATGCCGAGATGGAACAGCTTGAGTACGATCCCGATCAGGCAAAGTTCTATCTGCAACAGGCTGGTCTGGACAGCATCGACATCGAACTGTCTGCATCGAATGCAGCATTTGAAGGCGCCGTCGACGCAGCCCAGTTGTATCAGGCCTCTGCTGCGGGTGCCGGCATCAACATCAACGTCATTCAGGAACCTGCGGACGGTTACTGGTCGAACGTCTGGCTGAAAAAGCCATTCTGTGCCTGCTACTGGTCTGGCCGCGCGACCGAGGACTGGATGTTCTCGACCGCGTATGAGGCTGGTGTGCCATGGAACGACAGCCAGTGGGACGAGAAAGACAGCGCCCGCTTCCAAGAGCTGTTGCTGACAGCGCGTGCAGAGCTGGATAGCGACCGCCGCCGCGAACAGTACTTCGAGATGCAGCAGATCCTGCGTGACGAAGGCGGTGTTCTGGTTCCAATGTTCGCCAACTACGTTCAGGCCGTGAACAACCGCATCGTGTCGCCAGACACAGTCGGTAACCTCTGGCAGATGGACAACGCCCGTATGGCGGAGCGTTGGTCAGTGGCGTAAGCCTCGCATAACGAAGAAATATGAAACGCCCCGCCATTTGGTGGGGCGTTTTGCTTTGATGGGTCAGCGGCACTTGCAGACTCAGTCTGTCGCGTCTATATGACTTTCAACAGCGGCGGTTTGGTTTCCACCCCCAAGCCTCCACCGGAAAATTCCACGGGCCGCGCGCCCGTTTTTTTGTGCCCGTCAGAAGGGCTGAGTGAGAATGAACGATCTGATTGCCAAAGCGGCCATTGACCGCCGCATCGCTGAAATCATCACCCCTGTCGTTGAGGACATGGGATTTGAGGTCGTGCGTGTGCGTTTGATGTCCGGCAAGGACACAATCTTGCAAATCATGGTGCAGCGCCCCGATGGTCAGATCGAGGTTGATGAATGTGGTCAGGTCTCGACCGCTTTGTCTGCCATCCTTGATGTCGAAGACCCGATCCTTGATGAATATAACCTCGAGGTTTCCAGCCCCGGGATCGATCGTCCTTTGACCCGTTTAAAGGATTTCGATCAGTGGGAAGGCTTTGAGGCAAAGATCGAAACTGATGAGCTGATCGACGGCCGTCGACGCTTTAAGGGCCAGTTGGCTGGCACCGAGGGTGATGAAGTCCTGATCACGATCACCGAAGGCACGATTGGCCTGAAATTTGAATGGCTGTCAGATGCCAAACTGGTTCTGACAGATGAATTGATCCGCGACGTGCTGCGCGGACGCAAAGACGCGGGTCAGATTGACGAGACCCAGTTTGATGAAATCGAAACCATCATCGACGGTGATGATGCGCCCCAAAGGGGCGACGCCGAGGAGAACACTTAAGATGGCATATACATCCGCCAACCAGCTTGAGCTTTTGCAAACAGCCGAAGCCGTGGCCCGCGAAAAGAACATCGAGCCCGGTCTTGTTGTTGAGGCGATGGAAGAATCTCTCGCTCGTGCAGCGAAGTCCCGCTACGGCGCTGAGATGGACATCCGTGTCTCCATCGACCGCAAGACTGGTAAAGCCACCTTCACCCGCGTCCGGACTGTGGTCGAGGAAGAGGAGCTTGAGAACTATCAGGCCGAGTTCACGGTCGAGCAAGCCAAGCAGTATATGGAAAACCCCGAAGTCGGTGACACTTTCGTCGAAGAAGTCCCGCCGGTCGAACTGGGTCGGATCGCCGCGCAGTCTGCCAAGCAGGTTATTCTGCAAAAGGTTCGCGAAGCAGAGCGTGACAAGCAGTACGAAGAATTCAAAGACCGTGCTGGCACAATCATCAACGCGCTGGTCAAGCGCGAAGAGTACGGCAATGTCATCGTTGACGTGGGTGCGGGCGAAGCTGTTCTGCGCCGCAACGAAAAAATAGGCCGTGAAGCGTATCGCCCCAACGACCGCATTCGTTGCTACATCAAAGATGTGCGCCGCGAACAGCGTGGCCCTCAGATTTTCCTGAGCCGGACTGCACCCGAGTTCATGGCTGAGCTCTTTAAGATGGAAGTCCCTGAAATCTACGAAGGTGTGATTGAAATTAAGGCCGTCGCCCGCGACCCCGGTTCGCGCGCAAAGATTGCTGTCATCTCATACGATGGGTCCATCGACCCTGTTGGTGCCTGTGTCGGTATGCGTGGTTCCCGCGTCCAGGCCGTTGTGAACGAGCTGCAGGGTGAAAAGATCGACATCATTCCATGGAATGAAGATATGCCAACCTTCCTTGTGAACGCATTGCAGCCTGCCGAAGTTGCCAAGGTTGTTCTGGACGAAGAAGCCGGCAAAATCGAAGTTGTTGTGCCTGACGAACAGCTGTCCCTTGCGATTGGCCGTCGTGGTCAGAACGTGCGTCTGGCTTCCCAGCTGACCGGTCTCGATATCGACATCCTGACCGAGGAAGAAGAATCCAAGCGTCGTCAGGCCGAATTCGAACTGCGCACCAAACTCTTTATGGATACGCTGGATCTGGACGAATTCTTTGCTCAGTTGCTGGTCTCCGAAGGGTTCACCAACCTTGAAGAAGTTGCCTACGTCGAGATCGACGAACTGCTGGTGATCGAAGGTGTGGATGAGGACACCGCGAACGAATTGCAGGCCCGTGCCCGCGACTATCTGGAGGCGCAGGCCGCCAAGGCCATGGAAGCCGCCCGTGCACTGGGCGTCGAGGATAGCCTTGTGAACTTCGAAGGCCTGACACCGCAGATGCTCGAAGCGCTGGGCAATGATGGCGTCAAAACACTCGAGGATTTTGCGACTTGCGCTGACTGGGAACTGGCTGGTGGCTGGACCACAGTTGAAGGTGAGCGCGTGAAAGACGATGGTGTGCTTGAACCATTCGATATCTCGCTTGAAGAAGCACAGGATATGATCATGACTGCTCGTGTGATGCTGGGTTGGGTTGATCCTGCTGAACTCGAAGACGCAGCCGAAGAAGGCGACGCGCCTTCCGAGGAGGACGAGGTCTGATCGCAGGCCTCGTTGAGGGCTGGGATATGGCGCGAGGTGGCCAGAACAAAGAACGCGGCGATGCAGAACGTAAGTGCATCGTCACGGGAGACGTGCAGCCACAAGCCGGATTGATCCGGTTTGTCGTCGGGCCGGATAATCAGGTATTTCCTGACGTCTTGGGCAAACTGCCCGGTCGTGGCATGTATGTGACTGCTGACCGTGCTGTGTTGGAACAAGCCAGCAAAGGGCAGTTTTCGCGGTCTGCCAAGCAGCCCGTCACGGTGCCAGACGGTCTTGCCGATGAGGTGGAACGTCAACTTGCCCGCCGTGTCGTTGATCTGATCGCTTTGACCCGCAAGGCGGGTCGTGCGGTTTGTGGATTTGAGAAGGTGAAGGGTTGGCTTGCCGGTGGTGAGCGGGTCCGTGTTCTGGTTCAGGCCTCTGATGGGTCGGAGCGGGGCAAAACGAAACTATGGACGCCCGAAGGGGCCCGATACTTTGGCTGTTTGACGTCACAGGAATTGGGTTTGGCATTTGGGCGGCAAAGTGTGATACATGGCGCGCTCAGCACTGGTGGACTCAGCGATCGTGTTGTAGAGGAAGCCACAAAGCTACGCGGGTTGCGCGAAGGTGACGGGGGCAATGCGGCCTCCGGGAAGGAAAAGAAAGCTAAATGAGCGATAACGACGGTAAGAAGAAACTCGGCCTTGGTGGTTCACGTCCTGCGAACGTGAAGCAAAGTTTTAGCCATGGGCGGACCAAAAACGTCGTGGTGGAAACCAAGCGTAAACGTGTGGTTGTGCCCAAACCGGGTGCAGCCAAACCGGGTGCGGCGGCCCCTTCCGGGAAATCCGGTCCAGCGGGTGGTGACCCCTCCAAGCGGCCAGCGGGCATTTCGGATGCCGAACTTGAACGCCGGATGAAGGCTTTGGCCATGGCCAAGGCCCGCGAAGCTGAAGAAGCTGCGAAACGTGAAGCCGAAGAAAAGGCCCGCGCTGCTGAACGCGAAGCCCGCCGCGCTGAACAAGAAGCCAAAGAGGCTGAGGTTCGTGAACGCGAAGAGCGCGCCAAAGCCAAAGCCGAAGAGGAAGAGCGCAAGCGTCTTGAGGCCGAGCGTGCGAAAGCTGCCGCCGCCGCTGCTCCCACTCCTGCTGCTGCCGCCCCTGCGGAACCTGCCGGTGGGCGACCGAACTCTGCGACGCGCAAGAACGACCGCGATAGCGATCGTGACCGCAACAAGTCCAAGCCGGGTCGGGGCAATGATGATGGCCGCCGTTCTGGCAAGCTGACGTTGAAAGACGCACTGGCCGGTCGCGAAGGTGGCCGCCAGCGCTCCATGGCTGCGATGAAGCGTAAGCAAGATCGTGCCCGTGCCAAAGCAATGGGTCAGTCGGCCGAGCGCGAAAAGGTTTATCGCGAGGTGGCATTGCCAGAAGCGATCACCGTGTCCGAGCTTGCCAACCGCATGACGGAACGTGTTGCTGACGTCGTGAAAGCGTTGATGACCAACGGCATCATGGCCACGCAGAACCAGACGATTGACGCTGATACTGCTGAACTCATCATCGAAGAATTCGGCCACACAGTTGTCCGCGTGTCTGATGCCGACGTCGAAGACGTGATCCAGCAGATTGAAGACAAACCGGAAGACCTCAAGTCCCGTCCACCGATCATTACGATCATGGGTCACGTTGACCACGGTAAGACATCGCTCTTGGACGCCATCCGTGATGCAAAGGTCGTTGCCGGCGAAGCTGGCGGGATCACGCAGCACATCGGTGCGTATCAGGTGAAAACTGACAGCGGCGCGGTTCTGTCGTTCCTCGATACACCGGGTCACGCGGCGTTTACGTCGATGCGTTCCCGCGGTGCGCAGGTCACGGATATTGTTGTGCTGGTTGTCGCCGCTGACGATGCGGTCATGCCGCAGACAATCGAAGCGATTAACCACGCCAAGGCTGCTCAGGTCCCAATGATCGTGGCGATCAACAAGATCGACAAGCCCGAGGCGAACCCGGACAAAGTCCGCACCGACTTGCTTCAGCATGAAGTGATTGTTGAGAAAATGTCCGGCGATGTTCAGGATGTCGAGGTTTCTGCAATCTCGGGTCAGGGCTTGGATGAACTGCTTGAGGCGATTGCCTTGCAAGCTGAAATCCTTGAACTGAAAGCCAACCCTGATCGCGCCGCCGAAGGTGCCGTGATTGAGGCGCAGCTTGATGTGGGGCGTGGTCCCGTTGCGACCGTTCTGGTCCAGTCGGGCACATTGCGTCAGGGCGATATCTTTGTTGTTGGCGAGCAGCACGGTAAAGTCCGCGCGCTGATCAACGACAAAGGTGAGCGTGTGAAAGAGGCTGGTCCATCGGTGCCTGTCGAGGTGCTTGGTCTGAACGGCACACCCGAAGCAGGCGACGTTCTGAACGTCGTCGATACCGACGCGCAGGCCCGTGAAATCGCTGAATACCGCGAGAAAGCTGCCAAAGAAAAGCGTGCGGCCGCTGGTGCTGCGACAACGCTTGAACAGTTGATGGCGAATGCCAAAGCCAACGAAAACGTCAGCGAATTGCCTATTCTGGTCAAAGCAGACGTGCAGGGTTCTGCCGAGGCAATCGTCCAGGCAATGGAAAAGATCGGCAACGACGAAGTGCGCGTGCGCGTGTTGCACTCTGGTGTGGGTGCGATCACCGAAACGGATATCGGTCTGGCCGAAGCCTCGGGTGCGCCTGTGTTTGGCTTTAACGTGCGTGCGAATGCATCCGCACGGAATACGGCGAACCAAAAGGGCGTGGAGATCCGATATTACTCGGTCATCTATGACCTCGTGGACGATGTGAAAGCGGCGGCCTCTGGTCTGCTGTCTGCCGAGATCCGCGAAAAGTTCATCGGCTATGCCAACATCAAAGAGGTCTTCAAGGTCTCCAACGTGGGCAAGGTTGCCGGTTGTATCGTCACCGAAGGTGTGGCCCGTCGTTCGGCTGGCGTGCGCTTGCTGCGCGACAACGTCGTCATCCACGAAGGCACGCTGAAGACACTCAAGCGCTTCAAGGACGAAGTGGCCGAGGTTCAGTCGGGTCAGGAATGCGGTATGGCGTTTGAGAACTACGATGATATCCGCCCCGATGACGTGATCGAAATCTTCGAGCGTGAAGAGGTCGAACGGAACCTTTGATCGTCAGATCATGAGAAAGCAAAGGGCGGTCCTGCTGGGCCGCCCTTTTTTGTTTGCCGCTAACACATTGAAAAAAATGATCTTAAGAAAAAGAAGGATTATTTTCCAGTTTTTCGAGAATAGATCGGCGACCTGCTGCGTAATCCCTGCAAGAGCGACACGGAAGTCGTCGTTCGCAACTTGAAACTTGATAATGGGAATATCGCTATGAAACTTACTATTGCTCTCGCCCTTGGTGTTTTTGTCGCTGGCTGCGAACAGGCTTACGCCTATGGATATGGCTCCGCTGCATCTGATGCGGACTATGGATCAGAGCAGGTGACGCTGGCTGCGGGCCACGGGCCGCTGACGGATGAAAACGGCATGACGCTTTACACATTTGACCAAGACACAGCCAACACATCCAACTGCTACGATAGCTGTGCAGCAAGCTGGCCGCCTTACACTGGTGTCGAAGGTGAGGCCAAAGACGGGCTGACCTTGATCGCACGCCGCGACGGGACAATGCAGTGGGCCAAGGACGGTGAACCGCTCTACCTCTGGATCGGCGATAGCGCACCGGGCGATACAACTGGCGACGGTGTTGGCGGTGTTTGGCATATCGCAAAATAACTCCATTCGAACGTTCCATCCTTTTGCGGGATGGCACTGCGCCGCTCGGCATGGGGCGGCGCCTGTGCGTAACGAGTACTCTGTTTATCCTCTGTTCATTCATTCGTGCATCGGACATAGTAGCCTCTATCACGGGTCAAACCACGCGACGGCTATGACATCTGATCAGTTCAAGACGGAAATCATTCAACTCTTGCCGCGCCTTCGCCGCTTTGCGTTGAGCTTGACCCGTTCCGGTCCCGATGCTGATGATTTGCTACAAGAGGCCTGCACCATGGCCTTGCAGCGCTGGCAACAATACGATCCATCGCAACCGTTTGATCGCTGGATGTTCCGCGTCATTCGCAACCTTTGGGTCAGTGAAATCCGCAAGCGTAAGGTACGGCAGGGGCAAGGTCAGATTGATGCCCAAGACGTCCCTGAACTCCATGCGCCCGGTAATATCGATGATGTCATCGAAGCCCAGCAGGTTCGTGATAAGGTCGCTGACCTTCAAGAGGAATTAGCCCAGCCGTTGATGCTGGTCTGTGCCGAAGGTTATAGTTATCGTGAGGTTTCAGAGTTGCTCGAAATACCTGTAGGCACCGTTATGAGTCGTATCAGTCGCGCGCGCAAACAGCTGGCGGCCGGGATGGTCTCGGAAGGGATAGGTGCCGCATGAGCAATATCTCCGCACAGTTGAGCGCTTACCTTGATGGCGAACTTGACGAGGCTTCTGCCCGCAGGATTGAAGACGTGCTCGCCCATGATCCGGCCGCCCAAGCAGAGCTTGATGCGTTGATTGCCGCAGATGCTGTCGCGCAAGAGGTCTTTGCCGCTGAACTCGATGCCCCTGTTCCATTTGCATTGGCACAACAGATCAAGTCCACCCCGATGGAAGAACCGACCGCCGCACCCGCCCGGCGCCCGATGTGGTCCGCCATTGCTGCGAGCGCAGTGTTCTTTGTGATGGGTGGCTTTGGTGGTTTTGCACTCCGCGGTGAGGCACCCCCTGTCCAGACCGCAGGTTGGCTCGCAGATATCGCTGATTACCACGCCATCTACGCCAGCCAAGGCCGTCACTTGGTTGAGGTTGGTGCAGACGAGTCCGACCATATCGAGACCTGGTTGGGCAACACGATTGGCGCAACCTTCAACATCCCCGAGCTGTCTGAATTTGGCCTGACCTTCGAAGGGGGTCGTTTGTTGGTGGCCAATGGCAAGCCCGTCGCGCAATTGATGTATCGGAATGCTGAAGGTTCTGTCGTTGCTTTGTGTTTGCAGCGCAGCAACCGCCCCACGCAGGATAGCGTGACCTTCCGTGATCAGACGATCAACGGCTTTGATTTCGTCTCATGGACCGCAGATGGCGCTGATTATGTGGTGATCGGACCGGAAGGTTTGCCTGATTTGGATACGATTGCCGCCCAAGCCGCCCTCGATATCTGATCTGCTATAGCCAATCCCGCAAGATCGGGATCAGCGGTATATCAGCTGCTGGCATCGGATAGTCTTTCAACTCATTCGCGCGAACCCATTTGAGCGCCTGTCCTTCACGCGACTGCGGCGTACCCTCCCAACGGCGACATGCATAAAGCGGCATAAGCAAATGGAAGTTTTCGTATGAATGGCTCGCAAACGTGAGCGGAGCAAGGCACGATGCCCAAGTGTCGATCCCCAGTTCTTCTTGCAATTCGCGAATAAGCGCCTCTTCGGGGTTTTCGCCGTCTTCGACCTTGCCGCCCGGAAATTCCCAAAGCCCGGCCATGGATTTGCCTTCGGGCCGCTGTGCCAATAGCACCCGCCCGTCGGGATCAATCAGCGCGACGGCAGAGACAAGAACCATCTTCATGACCGGTAGTCCGCGTTGATGCTGATGTAGCCGTGGGTCAGGTCGCATGTCCAAACCGTGCTGTTGCCGTCGCCGATCCCAAGGTCGACACCGATCTCCAGTTCTTGGTTCTTCATATAAGCACTTGCTGCATCTTCTGAGTAATCGGGTGCGCGCCAGCCATCTTTGGCGACCGTGATTTCCCCGAAGCGGATACCGATCCGGTCCCGGTCAGCATGTGCGCCGGATTTCCCGATGGCCATGACAATGCGTCCCCAGTTCGCGTCCTCGCCTGCAATCGCGGTTTTCACGAGTGGTGAGTTGGCAATCGCCAGAGCGACTTTATGCGCCTCGGCGTTGTTCTTTGCGCCGTCCACTGTGACGGTAACGAACTTTGTTGCACCTTCACCGTCGCGCACGACTTGATGCGCCAGATCCAGCATGACGTCGTGAAGCGCCGCTTCAAACTGGGCAGAGCCCGTCACGTCAACCCCAGACGCGCCTGTCGCTGCAACGATCAGGCTATCAGAGGTGGACGTATCACTATCCACTGTAATGCAGTTGAAGGTCTTTTCGTTGTTTGCGGAAACCAACTCTTGCAGCGCGCTTTGTCCGATTTTGGCATCCGTAAAGATATAAACGAGCATCGTCGCCATATCTGGCGCGATCATGCCCGAGCCTTTGGCAATACCTGCGATCTTTACGGTTTGGCCTTGGATCGTGACCTCTGCAGACGCACCTTTTGCGAATGTGTCGGTTGTCATGATCGCATTTGCTGCCGCTTCCATCCCATCCGGCACCTGTGATGCATGCAGGTCGGCAATTTTGGCCACGATCCGGTCGTCCGGTAATGGTTCGCCAATGACACCGGTTGAAGCCGTAAACACCCGTGCCTGTGGAGTGTTGGTTGCGGCCGCAATTGCCTGCGTCACGGCCCGGACAGAGGTAATGCCTCGCCCGCCGGTGAACGCGTTCGCGTTTCCAGAGTTGACGAAAATCGCCGCAGGCCCCGATGGATCGCCCCCCAGTTTTTCCTGGCAATCCAGCACAGGCGCGGCCCGTGTGGCCGAGCGCGTAAAAGCACCTGCAACGGATGTTCCTGCTGCAAGCATCGCAAGCATAACGTCAGTGCGGCCTTGGTATTTGACCCCTGCCGCAGCGGTCGCAAAAGTGACGCCCGCGATTTCAGGAAGATCAGGAAACCGCTCTGGGGCCAACGGCGATTTATCCATGCTTATTGATCCAGCAGTTCAAGATTATCGAGAACATTTGGATCAAAGGTACCCTCATCCGGCAGAACGACTGTCTGTGCAGCGGCCAGCTCTTCGAGGCGGGCGGTCACCGCAGCTTCTTGCAGTTCTGCGGCAAGTTGGCCACGTACCTGTTCAAGCGCGGGCTTGGGCTGCGCGCGTTCTTCGTTCAATGTTGCGATATGCCAGCCGAATTGGGTCTCAAAGGGTTCGCTGACAGCACCAACGTCAAGCGAGACGATTTGCTGTTCGAACTCCGGCACCATGGCGCCAAGACCGAACCAGCCAAGATTTCCGCCATTCACACCAGTGGGGCCAGTGGACACCTCTTGGGCGACTGCCGCAAACTCTTCGCCAGCATCAATGCGCGCTTTGGCGGCTGCCGCATCTTCTTGTGTGTCGGTCAGAATGTGTGAGGCGTTGAATTCAGGGATGTCGGCCGCATTCGTGTAGCGCTCGTCATAGATGGCTTGAATGTCTTCTTCGGTGATCGCAGTTTCTGCAATGCCAGTGACAACATCAGCGGCCATCAACGCGCGGCGTTCGTTGGACAATGTATATTCGATGCGCGCATTGGCTGTGCCCATCTCGTCAGCCAGGAGTTGCTGTTGCACCAATTGGTCGATCAGACCGTTGAACAGAACTTCGTTCGGAAGCTGGGCGTATTGCGGCGGAAGGGCAGCGCGCGCAATGATCACTTCGCCCAATGTGATTTCGGTTTCACCAACTGTTGCCACGACAGTATCGGCAGTAACGTCTTGTGCGGCCACACCCGTTGCCATCAGCGTTGCAAGTGCAGTTGCACCCAAAATAGTCACATGTTTCAGCATTAAACGATCCCTTGATATGCCGCACTGGGCCGCGGCGTTGACACTATTGTAGTGGCCCCTTACATCCCTTGAATGCCCCGAGGGGGCGCCCGTGCAAGCAAAGCCTTTGGCCCTTTCTAAGTGGCCCGCGACTGGCCTACAAGCGACCTCCTCTCAAATAGACGTCAGACAGGCGCGACTGCGCCGCCGGAGAGAATATGCTGGGTTTCGGAACTGTTGCCAAAAAGGTGTTTGGCACCGCAAACGACCGCAAAGTCAAAGCCGTCCGCCCGCTCGTGGCGAAGATCAACGCGCTGGAACCGGAATTTGAAGCGCTGTCCGATGAAGGCATCAAAGACAAGACCAAGGAACTGTCCGAACGTGCGAAGAACGGTGAAAGCCTCGATGCGCTTTTGCCTGAAGCCTTCGCCAACTGCCGTGAGGGCGCACGGCGTGCATTGGGGCTTCGTGCATTCGATACCCAGTTGATCGGTGGTATTTTCCTGCATCAGGGCAACATTGCGGAAATGAAAACCGGTGAGGGCAAGACCCTTGTCGCTACCTTCCCCGCCTACCTGAACGCATTGACTGGCAAGGGCGTCCATGTCGTGACGGTGAACGACTATCTGGCAAAGCGTGACTCTGAATGGATGGGTAAGGTTTTTGGCATACTGGGCATGACGACCGGCGTGATCTACCCCCAACAGCCAGAGGACGAAAAAAAAGCGGCTTATGCCTGTGACGTGACATACGCCACGAACAATGAGCTGGGGTTCGACTATCTGCGGGACAACATGAAGTCCGAGTTGAGCCAGATGTTCCAGCGTGACCACAACTTTGCGATTGTCGACGAGGTGGACAGTATCCTGATCGATGAGGCGCGGACACCGCTGATCATTTCGGGCCCTGCCCAAGACCGTAGCGAGCTTTATGTTGCGATCGATAAGCTGATCCCCGAAGTCCTGGACGAACATTTCACCTTGGATGAAAAGACCCGTCAGGCGACGTTTACGGATGAAGGCAACGATTTCCTCGAAGGCCGGCTCGCAGAAGCTGGATTGCTGGAAGACGGTCAGTCGCTTTATGACCCGGAAAGCGCCACATTGGTTCACCATGTCAGCCAAGGCCTGCGGGCGCATAAACTCTTCACTAAGGACAAAGACTACATCGTGCGTGACGATGAAGTTGTGCTGATCGACGAATTTACAGGCCGGATGATGGTGGGTCGGCGTCTGTCTGATGGTCTGCATCAGGCAATCGAGGCCAAGGAAGGTTGCTCGATCAAACCTGAAAACGTCACACTCGCCTCGGTGACATTCCAGAACTACTTCCGCCTCTATGATAAGCTGGGCGGCATGACAGGCACGGCTGCGACCGAGGCCGAAGAATTCCGCGAAATCTACAACCTCGGCGTAGTCGAAATTCCAACCAATCGCCCCGTCGCCCGCGTTGATGAAGATGATCAGGTCTACCGGACTGCAAAAGAAAAGTTCGATGGCGTTGTCGAGGTGATCAAAGAGGCGCACGCAAAGGGCCAACCGATCCTCGTCGGCACAACTTCGATTGAAAAGTCCGAGGCTTTGTCCGAATTGCTGAAGGCGGAAGGGTTGAGCTTTAACGTCCTGAACGCCCGCCAGCACGAACAAGAGGCCCAAATTGTCGCTGACGCCGGTAAGTTGGGGGCAATCACCATTGCGACCAACATGGCGGGTCGTGGTACGGACATCCAGCTTGGTGGTAATGTTGAAATGCGGGTCTTGCAGGCAATGGCGGCTGATCCTGACGCTGATCCTGAAGAGTTGCGCACCAAAATCGAAGCCCAAGTGGCTAACGAAAAGGAACAGGTCAAAGCGGCAGGCGGTCTGTTTGTCTTGGCGACCGAGCGTCACGAAAGCCGCCGCATTGATAACCAGCTTCGGGGTCGCTCCGGCCGCCAGGGCGACCCGGGTCGCTCTGCGTTTTTCCTGTCGCTTGAAGATGATTTGATGCGCATCTTCGGTTCAGACCGTTTGGACAAAGTTCTGTCGGGCCTTGGCATGAAAGAGGGCGAGGCAATTGTGCACCCATGGGTCAATAAATCGCTTGAGCGCGCGCAGGCCAAGGTCGAAGGCCGCAACTTTGACATCCGCAAGCAATTGCTCAAGTTCGATGATGTGATGAACGAGCAACGTAAGGTGATCTTCACCCAGCGTCGCGACATCATGGAAGCCAAGGACTTGTCCGAGGTGACAAAAGATATGCGCGATCAGG
The DNA here is from genome assembly GCA_964385035.1 of uncultured Loktanella sp. Lineage (GTDB taxonomy): Bacteria > Pseudomonadota > Alphaproteobacteria > Rhodobacterales > Rhodobacteraceae > Yoonia. The sequence goes on along the minus strand of CAYLMZ010000011.1, from coordinate 2,933 downwards.
TGATTGACGATCTGATCTATGACTTCATGCCGCCCAAAAGCTATGCAGATCAGTGGGATACCGAAGGCCTGCAAAACGAAGTGCGCGAGCAGCTAGGGCTGGATATTCCCGTCGCTGAGTGGGCCGCCGAAGAAGGTGTCGACGATGACGACATCCGTGAACGCATCGAAGAAGCGGCCGACAAGTTCATGGCCGAAAAGGCCGAAGCTTTTGGCGATGACACAATGCGCAGCGTTGAAAAGCAGATCCTGCTCCAAACCATTGACGCGAAGTGGCGCGAGCACCTTTTGACCCTCGAACACTTGCGCTCTGTCGTTGGTTTCCGGGGTTATGCGCAGCGGGATCCCTTGAATGAATACAAGACCGAGGGCTTTCAACTGTTTGAAAGCATGCTCGATAGTCTGCGCACTGATGTGACCAAGAAGCTGTCACAGATCCGCCCGATGACCAAAGAAGAGCAAGAGCAGATGGTCGCGCAGCTGCGTCAGCAACAACAGGCAGCCGCTGCTGCGGCTGCCGCTGCGTCAGCACCTGCGATGCCCGCGCCGACGGCTGACGCTCGCGAAGGCTTTGACGAGAACGATCCGACGACATGGGGCAATCCGGGTCGGAACGATCTGTGCCCATGTGGATCAGGCAAGAAGTTCAAGCATTGCCACGGGCGCCTTGCCTAAAGTCTAGAGAAGTCCTTCGGCCCGAAAGCTGCGTTCGCAGGACCGCCCGATGATCAGATGATCATGGACGGTGATTGATAGCGCCTTTGCTGCTGCAACGATTTGCTGTGTCATCGCGATGTCTGCATCAGAAGGCGTCGGATCGCCTGACGGATGGTTATGCACAAGGATCAATGATGCTGCGTTGAGTTCCAGTGCCCGTTTGACCACCTCACGCGGGTAGACAGGCACATGGTCGACGGTGCCTTTGGCCTGTTCTTCGTCCGCGATCAGGACATTTTTCGTGTCCAGAAACAAAATGCGAAATTGCTCGGTGCTGCGGTGTGCCATGGTTGCGTGGCAATAATCGAGCAATGCGTCCCAGCTTGAGACCACATGCCGTTGCATTACCTTGGCACGGGACAAGCGGTGTGCAGCAGCCTCAACGATCTTGAGTTCGGTAATAATTGCCTCGCCCACGCCGTCGACTTTGCCTAAAGCGGTTTGGCTGGCTGAAAGCACCCCGTTGAAGTCCCCGAAGTGATCTATCAAGCGCCGCGCGAGCGGTTTGACGTCCTGCCGTGCAATGGCCCGAAACAAGATAAGTTCAAGCAGTTCATAGTCTGGCACAGCATCTGGTCCGCCTTCGTTGAAACGGGCACGCAGGCGTTTTCGATGATCCTTGATATATGACGGCAACCGCCCCTGATCCATCGGAACAGGGGCGACCACTTCGTCGATATCATCAAAGAGAGAGGGTGCTTCGGCAAACTGGCGCATATCCCCAATTTGCCAAAGCACTGGTTACCATTCGGTAAAGGCTAGCCCTTCATCGAGTCCCAGAAATTCTTGACCGAGTTAAAGAAACTGGATCCTTGCGGATTGTTCTCTTCGCTCAATTGATCGAATTCCTTGAGGATCTCGCGCTGGCGGGCCGTCAACTTAACCGGTGTTTCGACAGCAAGTTCGATGAACATGTCCCCTGTTCCACCACCGCGCAGGGCTGGCATACCTTTGCCGCGCAAGCGCATTTGGCGACCTGACTGCGAGCCCTCAGGCACTTTCACCCGGCTGCGACCACCGTCGATGGTCGGGACCTCAATCTCACCACCCAAGGCTGCGGTCGCAATCGAGACCGGCACACGGCAGAAAAGATTGGTGTTCTCACGTTCGAATAGCGCGTGGTCGTTCACCTCGATAAAGATGTAAAGGTCACCCGTCGGCCCACCGCGCATACCGGCCTCACCCTCACCTGCGAGGCGAATGCGTGTGCCCGTTTCGACACCAGCCGGAATGTTGACGGAAAGGGATTTTTCTTTCTCGACCCGGCCTTGGCCGTGGCAGGTCTGGCACGGGTTCTTGATGGTCTGGCCCATGCCGGAGCAGGTTGGACAGGTCCGTTCAACAGTAAAGAAACCCTGCTGCGCACGCACTTTTCCCATGCCGGAACAGGTTGGGCAGGTCTGTGGCTCTGACCCACCTTCAGCCCCCGTGCCGTTACATGATCCGCAGCCGACAGCGGTCGGGACATTCACAGTCTTTTGCAGACCGGCGAATGCATCCTCAAGGTTGATACGCAAGTTATAGCGCAGGTCATTGCCGCGCTGGGCAGCCGAGCGGCGTCCGCCACCGCGCCCGCCCATGAAATCGCCGAACAGATCGTCAAAGACATCAGAGAACGCGCTGGCAAAGTCACCTTGCCCACCACGCGGTCCGCCGCCGCCGCCCATGCCGTTCTCAAAGGCAGCATGGCCATAGCGATCATAGGCCGCTTTCTTGTTCTCGTCCTTCAGGACTTCGTAAGCTTCGTTGGCTTCTTTGAACTGCGCCTCGGCGTCCGGATTGTCGGAATTGCGATCCGGATGCAGCTCTTTCGCCTTCTGGCGGTAGGCCTTCTTGATCGCAGCTGCGTCAGCGCCCCGCTCGACCCCAAGTACGTCGTAATAGTCACGTTTTGCCATGTTCATTTCCCCCTTGGGAATGACAGTGACCGGCCCTGATCTGAGGACCGGTCACGTCTCAAGACACGCGGCCTTAGTTGTTACGCTTGTCGTCGTCCAAATCTTCGAAGTCAGCATCAAGGATGTCATCGTCAGCGGCCGATGCCTCGGGCTCTGCGCCGCCTTCTTCCTCTTGCTGGGCTTTGTAGATCGCTTCACCGAGCTTCATCGCAGCTTCGGTCACGTTCTGGACGCCAGCCTTGATCTTGTCGGCACTGTCCCCTTCAAGGTCATCTTTCAGCGCGGCAATTGCCAGTTCAATGGCTTCGATCGTGGTCGG
>CAYLMZ010000010.1:0-39407 GCA_964385035.1 uncultured Loktanella sp. | reverse complement strand
CTAATAAACAGCCTAAAAAATAGGCAAATCGGCGAAGGGTGCTAAAAACAAGGAAAAATCACCGCTCTCATGGATTAACCCACGGAGTTATCCACAGAAAACGTGGATGCCTTTCCTCTTGCCCTCACCCCGCTACCATTGCAGCCAATCAAGAATCACAGCCCCAGCCCATGACCACGCAGCCAGAAGCCCCCAAAAAGTCCGGATATGAGGTCATCTCAGATTATCTGCGCACGCTCGACGGCTCTCCGGGGGTTTACCGGATGCTCGATGCCGAAAGCCGTGTGCTTTATGTAGGCAAGGCGCGCAATCTCAAGAACCGCGTGTCCAACTACAGCCGCCCTGGCAACCACAGCCCGCGTATCACCCGCATGATCCGCGAAACGGCAAGCATGATGTTCCTGACCACACGGACCGAGACGGAGGCGCTGCTCCTCGAACAAAACCTCATCAAGCAGCTCAAACCCCGCTACAATGTGCTGCTGCGTGACGACAAATCCTTCCCCAACATTGTGGTCACAAAGGACCACGCTTTCCCGATGATCAAAAAACATCGCGGGGCAAAAAAACAAAAGGGCAACTACTATGGCCCCTTCGCGGGGGCGGGCGCGGTTAACCGCACGCTTAACCAGCTGCAACGGGTGTTCCTGCTGCGCAATTGCTCTGACAGCGATTTCGAAACCCGGACCCGGCCCTGTCTGCAATACCAGATCAAACGCTGCTCGGGTCCTTGCTGTGGGCTGATCTCTGAGGATGACTACGCTGCTTCCGTTCGTGATGCCGAGAAATTCCTGCAAGGCCGGACGAAAGGCATCCAAGAAGCCCTCGCCAAACAAATGCAAGACGCCAGCGCCGAGATGGAGTTTGAGCGTGCCGCCGCCCTGCGCGACCGGATCAAGGCGCTGACCCAAGTGCAGACTGCCCAAGGGATCAATCCGCAAAACACGCCAGAGGCTGACGTGATCGCGCTCCACCGCGACGGCGGTCAGGCCTGCGTGCAGGTGTTCTTCATCCGGGCGAACCAGAACTGGGGAAACCACGACTACTACCCGCGCATCAGCGGCGACGAAGATCCCTCTGAGGTGATGGAGGCCTTTGTCGGCCAATTCTACTCCAACCGCGAACCACCGCGCATGGTGATCCTCTCCCACGGGCTCGACAATGATGACCTGATGACAGAGGCGCTCGCTGAAAAGGCCGGTCGCAAGGTCGAGGTAGTGATCCCCCAACGGGGCGAAAAGGCGGAACTGGTGCAATCGGCCCTGCGGAACGCCCGCGAAAGCCTCGCGCGCAAGATGTCAGAGACAGCGACACAGGCGAAGCTGCTCAAAGGTGTGGCTGAAGCATTCGACCTTCACAAAGTGCCACAGCGGATCGAGGTCTACGATAACTCCCACATCCAAGGCGCCCATGCCGTGGGCGCGATGGTCGTTGCAGGGCCTGACGGGTTCGACAAGAACCAGTATCGCAAATTCAACATCAAGAACGAGAACCTCACCCCCGGCGACGACTTCGGCATGATGAAAGAGGTGCTGACGCGCCGCTTCAAACGCTTGCTGAAAGAGGACCCGGATAGGACCCAAGGGACATGGCCGGACCTGTTGCTGATCGACGGCGGGCAAGGGCAGGTCAGCGCCGTGCGCGAAATCATGGAAGACCTCGGCGTCGGCGACGTGCCCATGGTTGGTGTAGCCAAGGGCGAGGATCGGGATGCGGGCAAAGAGGAATTCCATCGCACAGGCATGCCCGTCATGGCGTTGCGCCACAACGACCCCGTTCTCTATTTCATCCAGCGCATGCGCGATGAGGTGCATCGCTTTGCCATCGGGACACACCGAGCGAAAAGATCCAAAGCTATCGGTGCGACACCTTTGGACGACGTGCCCGGCGTAGGGGCGACGCGGAAACGGGCACTGCTCGCGCATTTCGGATCAGCCAAAGCGGTGGCACGGGCCAACCTTGCGGATCTCAAAGCCGTCGACGGGGTGTCGGAAAAGCTGGCGCAGACCGTCTATGACTATTTCCACGAAAACGGCTAACTGCCCAACCCTCATCGGCAATCATCAGCCTGATTACTCGCAACCATGTGCGCGTGTTTACAAACATGACCCCTTGGCACTAGCGCCAACGCCCAAGCCAATGTACCACTGACGACGAGATGACGATGACTTGCGGCATGCTCCGGAGACGAAAGGGCAGCGTGCGAGGCTTTGGCGGGACGTGTATGTATGACGAGTTTTAGTATTGCCAGCGGTGGAACAACCACCTTTACCGACACAACGCCTGACGGCGGGGTCGTGATTGATTTTGACCAATTGGACAACGGTTTCAGTGTGCAGGTGAACGGCGTTGACCTGTTCGTCGGCGGGCCCGCCGGGGCACCAAACGAGCTGGAATTTCAGACCAGCGGAACCCCCGGCCAGACGGTGCGATTTGCAGATGGGTCTCTTTATGGCACTGGTGGGATCCAGCAAATCTGGCAACAGAACCAAAGCGGAGCCAGTACTGACCCGATCCTCCGTTTGGTTATCAACCCCGATGGCACGATCGAGCTTTTCGGGGTCAAGGCAGTTGGCGCCCCCTTAGAACCGTTGGAGCTGTTCAACGGGCTCAGCGTCAACACAGCCGCAATCGACGCCGCCTGGAACGATACCGGCAACAATTCAATCGTTATTGACCAACGCATTACCGGTCCGACAAACGCGCGTGGCGAGTTTAGTGACATCATCTGCTTTGGGGCGGGAACGCTGATTGCGACGGACGACGGTGACAGGGCTGTCGAGGCGCTGAAGGTCGGTGATCAGGTCCTCACGCTGGATCATGGCTATCAGCCGATCCGTTGGATCGGGTCGGTACGGCTGGACAGCGCGACACTCAAGGATCATCCGCGACTGCGGCCGATCCGCATCCGGGCCAGCGCGCTTGGGGCGGGATATCCGCAACGTGATCTCTTGGTGTCCCCCCAGCACCGCATTCTTGTATCCTCCACGATCGCCCAACGCATGTTCGACGAAGATGCCGTTTTGATCCCGGCAAAGAAATTGACCTGCCTTGATGGGATCGACGTTGTCGAAGAAACAGAGAACGGCGTCCACTACGTGCATCTTCTATGCGACACGCATGAGATCGTCTGGTCCAACGGGACCCCGACAGAAACACTTCTGATTGGTGCAGAGGCACTCAAATCCGTGTCGGCCGCAGCGCGGCAGGAAATCCAGATGCTCTTTCCTGATTGCGGCACAGCGGTGTTCAAACCGGCAGCCGCGCGTCACGTTCCAGCAAGCGGAAAACGGATGGAGAAACTTGCCCAGCGGCATCAGCGCAACGGAAAGCCTTTGTTTGATACGGGTGCGACGTTGGGCGGTGAAACGCCGGTTATATCACGGCCACAGTAAATTCACCCAAGCTGTTACTGGCGTCCGCCTGCAAGCCACGCTACGACTGTTGCATGACCTTGAACCTGCCAAATATCCTCACGATCTTGCGGCTTGCCGCGGCACCCGGTGTTGCGGTGATGTTTCTCTACTTTGCGCGACCATGGGCAGACTGGTTTGCGCTTGTGCTGTTCGTGCTGGCGGCGCTGACGGATTTCCTTGACGGGTATCTGGCACGCGCATGGAAACAGGAAAGCAAACTGGGTGCGATGCTTGACCCCATTGCGGACAAGGCGATGGTGATCATCGCACTGGTGGTCATCACAGGGTTTTCGGGCATGAACCCCTATATCCTGCTGCCTGCCACGTTGATTATCTTCCGCGAAGTCTTTGTTTCTGGGTTGCGCGAATTCTTGGGCGACACGGCAGGCACGCTCAAAGTCACAAACCTCGCCAAATGGAAAACAACGGTGCAGATGGTTGCCATTTCCATGCTTTTTGCGACAGGGGCGTTTGAGCATTATTTCGGCATGCAATCGCTGGCCATGACGCAAGAAATGGTGACCCAAGCCATTGAGGGAACCGGACCTGACGAATTGGGCCTGCGGTGGAAATACCACGGGATGTTGATCAGTTGGTGGGGCGGTATCATCACCCTTTGGCTTGCAGCGGCACTGACCCTGATCACAGGGTGGGACTACTTCCGCAAGGCGCAGCCCTACCTGAAGGAAGGTGACACATGAATGTGGTTTATTTCGCATGGGTGCGCGAACGGATCGGGCTCCCGCAAGAGCGGATCAATACCTCTGCCAAAACCGTCAATGACCTCGTGGCAGAGCTGACAGCACGCGAAGACCGCTATGCAGCGGCATTCGCCGACACCTCAGCCCTGCGGGTGGCGCTGGATCAGGAACTCTCCGACTTTGATGCAAGCCTCGACGGCGTCAAAGAAGTCGCGTTCTTTCCCCCAATGACAGGCGGCTGATGCGAGTCGTCGTGCAATCAGAGACCTTCGACGCCGGGGCCGAGCTCAACGCGTTTTCGTCAGGACACAAAGGTGTGGGCGCGGTGGTTAGCTTCACCGGCATCGTGCGGGACAGTGACGGCAGCTTGCAGGAAATGATGATCGAGCACTATCCGGGCATGACCGAGAAAGCGGTCACGAAAATTACGACCGAGGCGGTGACGCGCTGGGCGCTGACGGACGCTTTGGTGATCCACCGCTACGGGGTGCTCAAAACGGGCGAGCAAATTATGATGGTCGCCACAGCAAGCGCACACCGGGCAGCAGCTTTTGAGGCGGCAGATTTCCTGATGGACTACCTCAAGTCACGGGCCCCTTTCTGGAAGAAGGAGGTCACGGACGAGGGAGCTACATGGGTAGCAGGGAAGGACGAAGACGAGGAGAAGTTGGATAGGTGGTAGGTCAAGCCAACAGGTTTCCTTCGTCCTTTGGCGTGTTCTGCTAGTCATTTGGCGCACCAAACCTGTCGATAAGTTGTTATGCTGATCCTGCGGTCAATTAACTGACCTCGCTGAAGGGGTTTTAAGTGCCGACTCAACAAAACCTGCTTGTTCACGTTGGGAAGGCCGCTAACCTTGTCATCGCTGAGTTGGGTCTGAACAAACTCACTGTGCTTCGCCGTGCCGGATTGCCCGCCGGCCTTCTTGATGGTGAGGGTAGCCGCGTCACCGTCGAAGAGTACCACCGCCTTTGGTCTTCAGTGACAGATGAGGCCGCGGATCCGCTCCTGTCGCTCAAACTGGGGGATGCCAGTGGGATTGATTACTTCGATCCAGCATTCTTCGCGGCAATGTGCTCTCCCAATATGAACATCGCAGTACACAGGCTGGCGGACTACAAACGTCTCGTCAGCCCCTTTCGCCTGCACGTCCGGAAAAGCGAGACCGCAACTGATATCACATTCGCTTGCGTCAATGACGGACCTGTGCATCCCACAATGGCGCTGACTGAAATTGTCTTTCTCGTGAACTTTCTGCGCCGGGCAACGCGGCAAACCATCGTGCCGATCAAGGTCGTGATGCCGTTTGAGGTGGCAGATGCAAGCGCATATGCAGATCATCTCGGTTGTCCCATAACCAGATCGGACCAAAGTCAGGTGACTTTTGCGGCCACCGATGCAGTGCGGCCCTTCGTGACCCATAACGATGAAATTTGGGATTTGTTTGAACCAAAGTTGCGTCGGTTCGGCCAGCCTCGCGGTCAAGCGTTGACGACCCGTGCACGGGTCGCACATTGCCTCAACGAACTGCTTCCAAGCAGCCGGGCAACGGCGGAAAACGTTGCGCGTGAATTGGCTATGAGCAAGCGCACACTCCAACGCCGTTTGGCCGAAGAGGGGACGAACTGGCTCGAAGTCCTCAGCGAAGCCCGACAGACATTGGCAAAGCACTACCTGCGCAACACCCACTATGGTGCAGCAGAGGTGAGTTTCTTACTCGGCTACGAAGACCCGAATTCATTCTATCGCGCATTCAGGCGGTGGGAGAATACGTCCCCTGAAACTTGGCGGGCGGCGCAAGGTTCGTAGACGCCACACACCCACCACGCAGAATCTTGGCACTTTAGGCAAGTAGCTTGGCACCTCTTGCGAGTGATTGGGCAGGGCGCACCCCGTAAATTGATCGGTAATTGATCCTCGTACAAAGGAACGACCCCAATGGCTCCATCAACACGCAGCGACTACCACCCTGATTTGCAATCAGCCTACCGGACAGGTCGCATTGTAACTTGGGCAGCCCATCGAAATTGGGCGCTGAAACTGATGCACCGCCTGGCGTTTCAGCCCGCTGTCGGGTCGAACGCCAAGGGCATTCTCTCCGAAGAGATCACGATCCCGAGCGTTGCAACCCCAGGCCACATGATCCGCGCGCGGGTTTATAGGCCAGCAGCTGCAAAAGGTCCGCTGCCTGCGATGCTTTACATGCACGGCGGCGGCTATCAGGTTGGCGTGCCCGAACAAGCGCACGCATTCTATGAGGATATCATCAGCCGCCGGGATATCGTGATCGTTGCGCCTGCCTACCGATTGTCACTGCAGGGCCACCCCTATCCAGCAGGGCACAATGACTGCTTCGATACACTCGTCTACATGAAAGAAAATGCCGCAGAGCTGGGAATCCGAGACGACAAGTTCGTTACGGCCGGGCATAGCGGTGGTGGCGGCATGACAGCGGCGGTCACGCTCAAGGTTGTCGATACACAAGCCGCCAAGATCGCGTTCCAGATGCCGATCTATCCCATGCTTGATCACCGAAACCAGACAAAGTCCGCTCGGGAAATGGTTGGCTCGCTTGTTTGGGACCACGGGACAAATGCCCGGGCTTGGGCAAACTACATTGGCCATCTTAAGGGCGAGGTCCCAGATTACGCCTCGCCTGCCTTGCGCGAGGATTTGAGCAACCTGCCGCCAACCATCAGTTTTGTCGGCGATATGGAGCCCTTCAAAGACGAAACCATTGCTTACATCGATGCCCTCAATGCTGCTGGCGTCCCGACCAAATTCAAACTCTACAAAGGTGCCTTCCACGGCTTTGAGGTGCTCTTACCGAAGGTACCAATCTCAAAGGATGCCAATGAGTTCCAGTTGTCCGCCTTCGCCGAATATTACGACGCCTATCTTTAAATTTGCGTAAACGCTCGGCAAGCTGCCACAACCCTAGCATACGCCGTCTGTACAGCTGCCATAACCCCATTTCCGGCGTCGTTTGGCGCTCATGCCGACGGCCAAACCTCCGCTGGATCGCGCGCCAGTGCCGCGCATGGGGTATGTCTGAAACAGCTTGTCGGGTGGTTGTTGATCAAACCTGTCGCCTCCATGAAGGCATAGACAATCGTGGGACCGCAGAACCGGAACCCTGCTTTTTTCAGATCTTTGGATATTTGCGCCGACAGGTTCGATTGCGTTGGCATCGATGCGCGATCTGCCAATGTCGTCTGTAAAGGACGCCCATCGACGTAGTTCCACAAAAACCTGTCAAACCCTTGCTTTGCCTCTATTTCCTGCCAAGCGCGCGCATTGCCGATTGTAGCTTCGATCTTGCCGCGGTGGCGGATAATACCGGCATCACCCAAAAGACGCGCCACGTCGTCCTCGCCCCATGCGGCGATCACATGAGGATCAAATCCGGCAAAGGCCGCGCGGAAGTTCTCGCGCTTTTTCAGGATCGTGATCCACGAAAGCCCTGCCTGAAACCCGTCAAGGATCAGCTTCTCCCATAGCGCGCGGCTATCATACTCGGGCACGCCCCATTCGGTGTCGTGGTAGTCGATGTAAATCTGCTCAGGCCCGGCCCAGCCGCATCTTTCTTGATCTTTAAGCAGTTGTTAGTCCCTCACCTGTATGACCGATCCGACCCCAGTATGAAGATCGGACATGCAAAACGCCACGCTTTCAAAATATGACATGCAGGATCATGGTTTTGGTGATCCTTTCTCTTACGCGGCGGCAAGCAGGGATCGCGATATTGCGGACCTGGTCGGCGACGCGCTGGACGCCAACCGTGCGCAATTAGCCTATCATCCTGTGGTCACCGCAGGGGATGAAGGGGCCGTGACCTTCTACGAAGGATTGATCCGGCTCTCCGATCATCAGGGGCGGATGATCCCCGCCGGGCACTTTATTCCGCTTGTGGACGAGACAGTGCTTGGGCGGCGCATTGATTGCGCGACACTTCGACTTGCTTTGCGGGAACTGGCGGTGGCACCGGATTTACGCCTTTCGATCAATGTATCAGCGCGGTCATTGGGTGACGGGGAATGGCGGCGGACACTCGACCGGGGGTTGGCAAGCCAGATCGACATTGGCCACCGGCTCATCCTTGAAATCAGTGAAACCTCGGCCATGCTGCTTGCAGAAAATGTAATCCGCTTTATGCACGAAATGCAGCCACAGGGGGTCTGTTTTGCGCTCGATGGGTTCGGGGCGGGTTTCACGGCGTTCCGCCATCTCAAGGATTTTTTCTTTGATATGGTGAAGATCGACAAAGGCTTTGTGCGCGGAATCGACGCAGATGCAGACAATCAGGTTCTGGCCGAAGCGTTGATCACCGTTGCCCACCAGTTTGAGATGTTTGCCGTGGCTGACGGGGTGGAAACCCTTGGTGAGGCGGGGTTTTTGCGACAGATCGGTGTGGATTGCCTTCAAGGGTATCTATTCGGAACACCGACCCTCGAACTGCCCTGAGTTGCGCTGGACGCATGGGGGAAATGATTTGCCCTATGCATTTCTACGACGTATGAGGCCTCGAAAGCGGCAGTTTGGTCTGCTTGCACAGGTCCGTGTGGGTGGCTCCTTCCTGTCGGGAACGAAACCTGAAGGGGACTCTACATGACTAACGTCGTCATCGCATCCGCCGCCCGTACAGCCGTGGGCAGCTTTGGTGGATCATTTGCCAACACACCAGCACACGACCTTGGCGCAGCCGTGCTTGAAGCAGTCGTTGAACGCGCGGGCATCGACAAATCCGAAGTGAGCGAGACGATCCTCGGTCAGGTTCTGACAGCCGCCCAAGGCCAGAACCCGGCGCGTCAGGCGCATATCAATGCAGGCCTGCCGAAAGAAGCCGCTGCCTGGAGCATCAACCAGGTTTGTGGATCTGGCCTGCGCGCGGTTGCACTCGGGGCACAGCATATCCAACTGGGTGATGCATCCATCGTCGCCGCTGGCGGTCAGGAAAACATGACGCTCAGCCCCCATGCCGCCGCATTGCGTGCCGGTCAGAAAATGGGCGATATGAAGTATATCGACACAATGATCCGCGATGGTCTGTGGGATGCCTTCAATAATTACCACATGGGTCAGACCGCTGAAAACGTGGCCGAGCAGTGGCAAATCAGCCGCGATATGCAGGATGAATTCGCTGTTGCCTCCCAGAACAAAGCCGAAGCCGCGCAGAAGGCTGGCCGGTTTGACGATGAAATCGCAGCCTTCACCGTGAAAACACGCAAGGGCGACATCATGGTCGACAAAGACGAATACATCCGCCACGGCGCGACAATGGAAGCGATGCAGAAACTGCGCCCTGCTTTTACAAAGGACGGTTCTGTAACCGCCGCGAACGCATCTGGTCTGAACGATGGCGCCGCCGCAACGCTGCTGATGTCCGCAGATGAGGCTGAAAAGCGCGGGATCGAACCACTTGCGCGCATCGCATCTTATGCCACTGCTGGCCTGGACCCATCGGTTATGGGTGTGGGCCCGATCTATGCATCGCGCAAAGCTCTGGATAAAGCAGGCTGGTCCGTTGATGACCTTGACCTTGTCGAAGCCAACGAAGCGTTTGCCGCACAGGCCTGCGCCGTCAACAAAGACATGGGCTGGGATCCGTCCATTGTGAACGTCAACGGTGGCGCGATCGCCATTGGTCACCCGATCGGTGCCTCTGGCTGCCGTGTACTGAACACACTACTCTTCGAGATGAAGCGCCGTGACGCGAAGAAAGGCCTCGCCACACTCTGCATTGGTGGCGGCATGGGCGTTGCACTTTGTGTCGAGCGCCCCTGATCTAGATCAAGGCGGCACATTTTTGTGCCGCCTACACCCTCTTTCAATGAACATTTAGGAGATACGACTATGGCACGTGTTGCTCTTGTCACTGGTGGTTCGCGCGGTATCGGCGCAGCTATCTCAACCGCCCTCAAAGACGCAGGTTATTCTGTCGCTGCCACCTATGCAGGCAATGATGAAAAGGCCGCAGCTTTTACCGCCGAAACCGGCATCAAGACTTACAAGTGGGACGTCGGCAACTACGAAGCCTGCGCTGAAGGCATCGCCAAAGTCGAAGCCGAGGTTGGTCCAGTTGATGTGCTGGTCAACAACGCAGGCATCACCCGCGACGCGCCATTCCACAAGATGTCCCCACAGCAGTGGAACGAAGTGATCGACACTAACCTGTCCGGTGTCTTCAACATGACCCACCCTGTTTGGCCTGGCATGCGCGAGCGTAAGTTCGGCCGCATCATCACGATCAGTTCGATCAACGGCCAAAAAGGTCAGTTCGCTCAGGCCAACTATGCCGCTGCCAAGGCAGGCGACATCGGCTTTACCAAAGCATTGGCCCAAGAAGGCGCACGTGCAGGCATCACAGTGAACGTTGTGGCCCCCGGCTACATCAACACCGAGATGATGAGCACGATCCCTGAAAAAGTGATGAACGAAGTCATCCTGCCACAGATCCCTGTTGGCCGTTTGGGTGAGGCATCCGAGATCGCGCGCGCGGTTCTTTTCTTGGCATCCGATGAGGCTGGTTTTGTGACCGGCTCGACGATCTCTGCCAACGGCGGCCAGTACATGTCGTAAGCCACAAGGCTTATCAGCAAATAGTAAGGGCCACGCTGATCAGGCGTGGCCCTTTTCCGTTCGGTGATGTCACCATCGCCGGAGCGAAATTCTGGTCTTAGTGGCGGAAGATCAGCCAGTTGAACGCTTTGCGAACGGCCTCAGCACGTTCTTTGTGAGCACGTTCGATACCTTCGCGGATGCGGGGGGATGTTGTTGTCTCATACATGGTGTCAGTCCTTTGTGTTCGGGAGAACGTTTGTTTCTTTCTGACCCCAATATGTGCATTTGAACCTGTTCCGACAAACGAGACTTTCTATTGGTTCAGTTAAGCTGTATTAAATTGAACTATGTCAGATAGATTGCCCCCACTCACGGCGTTGCGTGCTTTTGAGGCCGCAGCGCGTCATATGTCGTTTTCACAGGCTGCAGCGGAATTAAATGTTACGCCAGCTGCATTATCATATCAAATCAAGGCGTTAGAGGCTGACCTCGGGATGCCTGTCTTTCGCAGGCTCAATCGCGCGGTAGAGTTGACCGAGGCGGGACGCAGCCTTGCGCCTGGTGCAAGGGACGCCTTTGCAACACTGCAAACCGCATGGCGCACTACAAAAAGATTAAACGACAATGGTGTACTGAACGTGACCGCAGGCCCTGCGTTTACGTCAAAATGGCTGGCCCCACGCATGTATGAATTCGCGCAGGCTCATCCTGAAATCGAGCTGAGGTTTCTGGCGACCCTCCGCATCATCGACTTTGACAGAGATGAGGTGGATGTCGCGATCCGCTTTGGTCTTGGTCAAGACAAGGATGTTTATGCGCGACCACTGATTGACGAGTGGATGACGCCGATGATGACACCCGCCATGGCAAAAGAGATCGACACGCCTGAAAAGCTCTCACAGGCGCTACTGATCCACGATGACTCGATCAGTTTCTTTAAAGTCCCGATGGGATGGGAGGCATGGAGCAAAGCAGCCGGGGTTGAAATGGATACATCTCATGGCCCCCGCTTTTCGCAAGCTGACCACGCAATTGACGCCGCGATTGCCGGTGCTGGTGTGGTGCTGGGGCGGGTATCACTTGCGACCCGCGCGCTTGAGGCCGGGCGACTTGTTGCGCCATTCGAGATTGGTTTGATCTCGCAGGCGCAATTCCGCTTTATTTGTCCGCCGGGCAACGAAAAGCGCCCCCACATCGCGGCGTTTGAAGCATGGGTGATGGACGAAATCCAATCCTCAAAGAAATTCGCCAAAAGTCGGACTTTGATTCGCGCTGAGGATCTGCTTTGACAGTGCTCCTGTGAAAACACTGTCAAAGCGCTGATCAAGGCAAACTAGTGCGTGCTGAGGCGCGTAATCTCTTCTTTCAGCATAAGCTTTTGTTTCTTGAGCTTAGCAAGCTCCAGATCATCAGACGCGGGGCTGCGCTGAAGGACCTCCACATGCTCCGAGAGGTGCTGGTGCTTCTTCTTCAGTTCCTGCAAATGCGAACTCAAGCTCATGGGTATACTCCTCTAGGTTAATGATATGACCAGTGCAGCACATCAAAAGCGGTCTGTCACGCCGCAAGGCAGCAAAGATCTGCTCCGAACTGTCGCACCAACCCGTTACCCAAAGCTTAATCCCAAATAGACAGCGCAGCACCATTTCGCAGGACATCGGTGATTTCAACGCGGTAGCTGTCTTGATCACCGGTATGCACATCGCCCTCATGGAGGATCAGTGATGGTAGCAGGCGAAAGGCTGCGCGACCGTCCTGGCGGGCCTGAAGCAGGAACAGTGTCGGTGGTTTCCCGGCGCGCCCTGCGATGGGGCAAATCGCAATCGATCCCAGTCGTCCGGTAACCGCCCCCAAAACCTCTGGCAATCGCGTGATCCGCTGGATCAGTGTCAGATACCCCCGCGGTGCGACGCGCCTGATTCCGATATCCAGCCAATCTGTCAGTGGCGTGTCGCCGCCCATCGCAATATCGCGGCCTGCATTTTGCGACGCATTCCCCTTTTTCCTTTCGAAATAGGGGGGGTTCATCATCACATGATCAAACTGGCGTTGCCGGATTTCATCGGGCATGGCGCGCAAGTCAGCGCAAAGAACGTCAAAGGGCAAAGCATTCTCACTGCTATTGCGGATCGCCAGTTCCGCGTATGCCGTCTGCAATTCGATCCCTGTGAGGGCCAAACCTTTGACCCGCGCACCCAGACAAAGCGAGGCGACGCCGACACCGCACCCCAGTTCCAGAATAGACTGATCGGGCTTTGCGGGGACTGCGGCGGCCAACAACACCGGATCTACGCCTGCACGATATCCCGCGCGCGGTTGCCATATCTGCAATCGTCCGCCAAGAAAGGCGTCTTTTGTCAGATCGTCAGTCACGGCCAAGGTCAATCTCAGCGTCGCGCATAACAGCCTCTGCCATGAACAGATCGCGGTCCAGCACCATCAGCCGGCGCGGCATTATGCCGATGCTACCTTCGAGGACGCTCATGTTTACGTCGAATGTGAACCAGTCTATACCCTCGCTGTCCAAGAGGGCGGTGGCAAAGGCGATGACTGTCGGGTCGTTGGTGCGCAGAAGCTCTTTCATGAAAACAGACCTAAGACGCGGCTGCGGCCTTGTCTATTCAGATGACGGAAACTTGCATGAGTCTCGACGCTGCCGCCACCAAACCGCACGAACAACTGGCCGAGGCATTGGCCGATGATCTGGCGGCAGTGAACGCACTGATCCGCGAGCGGATGGCATCGGAGCACGCCCCGCGCATCCCCGAGGTGACGGCCCATCTGGTTGAGGCTGGCGGCAAGCGTTTGCGTCCCATGCTGACACTCGCGGCGGCGCGGATGTGCGGCTACGACGGCCCTTATCACGTGCATTTGGCTGCAACTGTCGAGTTTATTCATACCGCGACCTTGCTGCATGACGATGTGGTTGACGAAAGCCAGCAGCGCCGCGGCCGTCCGACAGCGAACCTGCTGTGGGACAACACGTCAAGCGTGCTGGTTGGCGACTATCTGTTTGCCCGCTCCTTCCAGTTGATGGTCGAAACAGGCTCTTTGCGTGTTCTTGATATTCTGGCCAATGCAGCCGCCACCATTGCCGAGGGCGAGGTGCTTCAGCTGACAGCCGCTAGTGATCTGGCAACCACCGAAGAGACCTACATCAAAGTAGTGCGCGGCAAGACAGCGGCGCTGTTTTCTGCCGCGATGGAAGTCGGTGGCGAGATCGCGGGACAGGATGCGGCGACAAAACAGGCTCTGTTTGACTACGGTGATGCGCTGGGCATTTCGTTCCAGATCGTTGATGACCTTCTTGACTACGGTGGCACCAAAGCCATCGGCAAGAACGTCGGCGACGATTTCCGTGAACGCAAGCTGACGATGCCCGTCATTCGGGCCGTCGCCCAAGCAGATGATGCAGAACGCGCTTTTTGGGATCGCACGATCGCCAAAGGCCGTCAGGAAGACGGTGATCTGGAAAAGGCGATGGCGCTTTTGGCCAAGCATGGCACGATGGAAAGCACGCGGACCGATGCCTTGGCATGGGCCGACAAGGCCAAGGCCGCGCTGGACCATGTACCTGATCATGCGCTGAAACAAATGCTGGTCGATCTCGCGGATTACGTCGTGGCGCGGATTACATAAGCCGGTAAATCCGACCAAAGATCAGCCAAACAAAGCTCATGACAAAGAGCGACACAAGGCCATCGACGGCGTAGTGCCATCCAAGATGGACTGACCCGATCCAGATCACCACCGTATAGAGTGTCGTCAAAACTCCAAGGGCCTTGTGGATATGCCACGCGGCAAAGGTCCAGATGACGACCAGGACAATGTGCACAGATGGCATTGCCGAAATGCCCCCGCCAAAATTCACCCTTGCGTTGTTGTGAAGGTCCAGCAGGTAGGCCTGTAGGCGCACAGCATATATCGGGTTGTCTTGGGTGTTCTGGGCGGCCAACCGCTCGATCAGCGGGCCAAAGGTCTGCCCGTCTGCGAACAGATGTCCATCATAGACAGGACCGGCAGAGCTGAAGGCCGATGCCATCAACATGCCCACGATCAGAAAACCGGCCAAGTAGGCCGTCATGTAGGTATAGCGTAGCGCAGGACGCGACGTGATCGCGATACAAAGCAAATACCCCAGCGCCATGGGCAAAAAAGCCGGGTGATATAGAAAGTCGAGGATCGCCGTGGCTTGCGGGGTGGCGAAGATCTGGTGCGAAAGCACCCAAGGATCAGTGCCGCCAAAAATTGTGCGATCCCAAGCGATAAACACTTCATCCCACAGATAGCCGTCTGCGCCAATCCGCGTTGACTTGAATACTGTGAATCCAGAGGCGGTGACCGCAAGGGCCGAAATACTGGTGAAAATGTCGCCCCACGGCATCTCGACAATTGCTTTGGTATAAGCACGGGGCGCGGTTTGCCCGGCTACGCGGATGTTCTGCACAGCATTGCTGATGATGACCAATGCGATGCGCCCAACGATCAGGATCGCAACCAAGGGCAGCATCACCCGCAAATACCCAAAGAGCACGGCGCCAAGTTGCGTTATTGTCTCGTCAGCGGACCAATCCAGCAACGCCAAGGCGATACAGGCAATCGCAATCACTGTAATGCGAAAGCGTATACTGGTGCGAACGTCTGACGGGGTGCTGAGCGACATGAAAAGTGGACCAACCCATTTTGGATTGATCCACCTTAGTCTCACTTTTTGTCAGTTTCACGCTGACGACCGGGACTTTGCCACCTTACCCGGCCGCCGTGTCGCCGAGGTGACACATGTCCTAGTCTATCAGGTTCTCGGTGACGGCTGTCTGCGCTGCGCGGACCAGCTCTGCACCATCGAAGCCTTTCTCGTCCATCTCTGCAATCCAGGCCTGCGTGACATCGGCACCCAAGGCCATGATGCGCGCGGTTTCAGCCTCAGAGAGTTGGGCGATCTCGTTGCCATCCGCGGCCATCAGGTCACGACCAACGATGTCGCCGGTGTCATGCGCACGGCCTGCCCATTGGCTCGCCATCATACCAGAGTTGGCATCAATGATCGCGCGCAGGTCTTCTGGCATACCCTCATAGACGTCCTTGTTCATCGCCCAGATGAAATAGAGGTTATAGAGAGCGCGGTCACCCGCCACATCAGTGTGGCTGTCGGTCAGTTCGTTCAGCTTTAACGATGGGGACATTTCCCATGTGATCACGCCACCATCAACAACACCCTTGGACAAGGCCTCGGGGAAGGCAGGGACGGGCATCCCGATGGGGGTCGCGCCAAGCTCTTCAAGGAGCAGCGTCGCAGGGCGGGACGGACCGCGCAGTTTCAAGCCTGCAAAATCCTCGACCGTTGCGACGGCTGCGCCACGTTTGTGCACAATGCCGGGGCCGTGCATATGGGCGGCGATGACATGCACGTCGGCGAAATCATCCATCAGATACTCTTGCGTGAATTGCCACGCCGCCGCACTCGCCTCTTCACCGGACTTTGTGGTCATGAAGGGCAGTTCCATCGCTTCCGCTTCGGGAAAACGGTTTGGCTGGTAGCCGGGGATCACCCACCCGCCATCAATCGCGCCGTCGCGAATGAGGTCATATTGGTTCGGGGCCGAGCCACCCAACTGCATAAAGGGATACAGTTCGACCTTGATACGGCCTTGTGATTGTTCCTCAATCGCATCGGCCCAAGGCTGCATGAAATAAGTAGGGTTTGCACTGGCAGGCGAGACAAAGTGCTGAAAGCGCAAAGTCACCTCCTGAGCGAGGGCAGATGTTGCGGACAGGCCGATAGCAGCCGCAACGGCGGCAGGTTTCAAGATATGCATGTGGTGCATCCTTTTCGTGGTCAATTTCAGGGAAAGGCGTCACCGCTAGCGACAGACCTGATATAGGGCGTTGCTGGTCTAGTTGCAAGTCATTCGCAAGAGGGGAAAAACCGGCTGGTTTTCCCACCCGACGGCTAAACGGTCCGGTAAGTCGGGTGAAACTTGCCCGCAGGCGACGTGGTGAAAATCTCGCACCCGTCGGCCGTGATGCCGATCGAGTGCTCAAATTGCGCAGACAGCGATTTGTCGCGGGTCACAGCGGTCCAATCATCTTGCAACACAACAGTATCGGGTCGGCCAAGATTGATCATCGGTTCAATCGTAAAGAACATGCCTTCTTCCAGCCGTGCCCCAGATCCGGGGCGGCCGTAGTGCAAGACGTTTGGCGGTGCATGGAACACACGGCCAAGGCCGTGACCGCAAAAATCACGCACGACAGAGTAGCGCTGGGATTCAGCATAAGTCTGGATGGCATGACCAATGTCGCCAAAAGTACTGCCGGGCTTTGCCGCCTCGATCCCCTTCATCAATGCGTCATGGGTGACCTGTATCAGCTTGGCGGCCTTCGCAGAGGGCTTGCCTGCCACATACATGCGGCTGGTGTCACCGAACCACCCGTCGACGATCACTGTGACATCAATATTGATGATATCACCATCCAGCAAAGCATCGTCCTTGCGGCGCTTTTCGTAGTTGCGAGATATCGTCTCGGACCCGCTTTTGGGAATGGGCGCCCCAGGAATGCCGTGGCAAACAACATGGTTCACCGAGATGCAGCTTGCGTGCTCATACCCTTTGTAGCCAATCGTGGCCGAGACAGCACCGGCATCATCGACCATCTGTGTAATCAGGCGATCAAGCTCGCCTGTTGTTTGCCCGGGAAAGACATGATCAGCGATATCATCAAGGATCTGGGCCGCCAGCGCACCCGCCTTGGCCATGCCAGCATAGTCGGCGGCTTCATAGATGCGGATACCATCCTTGGTGAGGCGGGCTTTGTTCGTTTCCACGTGGACTCATCCTTTTTGTCGCTTCCCGCCACATAGGTGACTTCGTGGCAAAGTTCTAGGGTGTGAAAGGCAAAGGAGCACCCAGTCTGATCGCCTCAGGGGTGATCTGGCAGGCCTGAGCAAGGACCGTGACACCGACCGCTGAAGCCCTTTGAAACGCGGCTTGATAGGCAGGGTCAATGTCAGCCGCGAGCGTCACGCGCGTGCAATCTGTCCGCTGCACGAGATAGAACATGACGGCGCGATGTCCCAAGCCAACCATCTTGGCAAGTTCGTCCAGATGTTTGGCACCACGGGCTGTGACACTGTCTGGAAACTCCGCGACACCGGGCGTGCGGGACAGAGTGACGCTTTTGACTTCGACGTAAGTATCGGGGCCGGCACCGGACAGCAGAAAATCGATGCGGCTGTTTTCACCGTATTTCACCTCTGGTCTGACCAGATCATAGGGCGGCAGGCCGGGGACCCCATGCGCCAGAAGTGCGGTTTTCAACGTGCGGTTCGGGATAGAGGTGTCAACGCCGGTAAAATGGCCGTTCTCATGGTCCACAAGACGCCATCCAAACCTGAGTTTCTTCTTTGGGTCGCTATTGGGTTCAAGCCAGACCTTCGTGCCCGGTTCGGCCAACCCCATCATTGATCCGGGGTTTGCGCAATGGGCGGTCACTTCGGTTCCGTTTTCCAGCCTCACATCGGCCAAGAATCGTTTGTACCGTTTGATCAGTGTTGCAGAGACAAGGGGCGTGGCAAATTCCATGACCGCCCTATAACGTCCCTAAACACATAGGAGAAGTTGCAACATGGCAAACCCGCGCGCTGCGATGCTGGTGATTGGTGATGAGATACTGTCGGGTCGGACCCGCGATGCGAATATGCATTATCTTGCGGGGCAATTGACAGAACGGGGCATTGATCTGAAGGAAGTGCGGGTCGTCAGCGATGATGCGCCCGCGATCATCGCGGCGGTTCAGGCCCTGTCGGCTGGATATGATCACGTTTTTACCAGTGGCGGGATCGGACCGACACATGACGATATCACAGCCGACTGTATTGCAGCGGCGTTTGATGCGCATATCGACGTGCGTGCTGATGCGCGCGCGTTGCTTCAGGCCCACTACGACCGATCGGGACAGGAATTGAATGCGGCGCGACTGCGGATGGCCCGCATCCCTGACGGGGCGACGCTGATCGACAACCCGGTGAGCACCGCGCCCGGCTTTTCGATGGGGAATGTGCATGTCATGGCCGGTGTCCCATCGGTGTTTCAGGCGATGGTTGCAAGTATCCTGCCCACATTGACAGGTGGTGCACCGCTCTTGTCGCGGACCTTGCGCTTGATGCGAGGTGAAGGCGATCTGGCAGGACCGTTGGGACAGTTTGCCAAAGACCACCCGACACTTTCGGTCGGGTCTTACCCATTTCAGAAGGACGGTATTTACGGATCCAACATCGTACTCCGAGGGACTGATGCCCGCGAACTCGACGCAGCGATCACCACGCTTGAAAGTGTCTTTGCTGCATGAGCCTGCCAAGCGTCCAAAAGCTCTATGCCGTGATCGACGGCACATGGCCTTCGGTGGCCAAAAGGGCGATAGGGCCGTGGACGATCCGCGTTGATGGCAAGGGCGGCAGCCGGGTTTCTGCGGCGACCGCCGAAGGGCCTGTCACCGCGCGCGACCTGCCGCAGGCAGAGTTTGCAATGCGCGAGGTGGGCCAGACGCCGCTCTTTATGATCCGCGAGGGCGAGGAAGACCTCGATGCTTTGCTTGCATCCCATGGCTATGAGATCAAAGACCCCGTGAACCTTTATGCCGCCGCGGTCGCAGATATTGCGACCGAGCGGCCACCCCCCGTCACAGCCTTTACGGTTTGGCCGCCCTTGGCGGTTCAAGCCGAAATCTGGGCGGATGGTGGCATTGGGCAGGGGCGTTTGGACGTCATGGGCAGGGCGCGGGCCCCGAAGACGACCTTTCTGGGACGCATCAATGACAAACCGGCGGGCACAGTCTTTGCCGGTATTGCGGCGGATTGCGCGATGATTCATGCGTTGGAAATTGCCGATGATCACCGGCGGCAGGGGCTGGCGCGGCATCTGACGCGTGCGGTTGCATTCTGGGCGCAGGATGAAGGTGCCGACTTTCTGACCCTTGTGACGACACAAGCCAACGCGGGCGCAAACGCGCTCTACACTTCCCTCGGCATGACGCTTGTGGGACAATACCACTATCGGATTTTACCGGAGTAAAGACGTGAGCGATCAACCCACAGCACTTGACCTGCCAATGGTCGACCCATTGCCAGATGCAACGCAAAAGTATTTCGACATCTGTCAGGAAAAACTTGGCATGGTTCCGAATGTGCTGCGGGCTTATGCCTTTGATATCGATAAGCTGAATGCCTTTGCGGCGCTCTATAACGATGTGATGCTGGCCGAGTCCGGCTTGTCCAAGCTGGAACGCGAGATGATCGCGGTCACCGTGTCGTCTATCAACAAATGCTATTATTGTCTCACATCCCATGGGGCTGCGGTCAGGCAACTCTCTGGTGATCCCAAGCTGGGTGAAATGCTGGTGATGAACTGGCGTGTCGCACCACTTGATGCGCGGCAGCGGGCAATGCTTGGGTTTGCCGAATTGATGACAGTCGCAAGTGCCAAGATCCAAGAGACAGACCGCGACGCCCTGCGGCAGGTTGGGTTCTCGGATCGGGACATCTGGGACATCGCAGCGACTGTGGGCTTTTACAATATGAGCAACCGGATCGCTTCGGCTACAGATATGCGGCCCAACGATGCCTACCACACGCAGGCCAGATGAGGCTTAGGCTGGCGACGCTCTTGTTGGCATGCGCAGGCATGGCGCAGGCCCAAAGCCTGGCGTTCCCAAGCAATGCGACTTTGACCCGCGACGAGGTTCATGAGCTCGAAAGCTATATGTTGCCGACGGATATCTGGCATGATGGCGGGCTGCCTGCCCGCATGGTCGAGGGGCGTGTGACACGGCAGGCCTGGCGCGTTGCGGCCCCGTCATTGACCACCTTGCAGGTTCTGCGCCCCTTGCGAGAGCAATTGCGCAATGATCGGTTTGGGGTGATTTTTGAATGCCAAACAGAGGCCTGTGGTGGGTTTGATTTTCGCTTTGCTATTGACGCGTTTCCACCGCCACAGATGCGGATCAACATCGGGGATTTCCGGTTTTTGTCTGCTGAACGGCAAGGGCCGGAAGGTCCTGAATATGTCACGCTGTTGGTCAGTCGGACGGCGGAAGCCGGCTTTGTCGAGGTGACTTACATAACACCGCCGACGGTGACTTCGGCTTTGGTTGCCAACACCACTAACGCGCCGTTGCGGGGAGATGGTCTGACCATGGATGCTGAGCTCGCCGCGCAGCTTGACGGGGTAGGGCGCGCGGTCCTTGCTGATTTGGCGTTCGAGACCGGATCTGCCCAGCTTGGCCCGGCGCGATTTGCGTCTTTACAGGCTCTCGCCGACTATCTGATGATCAATCCCGGTCGTCGTGTCGCACTCGTCGGACATACGGATTCGTCGGGCAGTCTCGATGCGAATATCGCTCTTTCCAAGCGTCGCGCCGGATCGGTGCTTGAGCGATTGGTTGGTGACTATGGCGTCGCTCGCAACCAGGTGGCGGCCGAAGGTATGGGATATCTTGCCCCTGTCGGGAACAATCTGTCCGAGGAAGGCCGGGAGGCAAACCGGCGCGTCGAGGTCATTGTCATCTCGACGGAATAGGTAGCTATGCCGCAATGACGTCTGACGCAAAGATCATCCGCGCGCGCCCTTCTTCCTTGGCATGATACAGCGCCCGATCAGCCCTTTGAAACAAGTCATCCAACGAATCTGCACTGGTGGCGATGGCCGCCCCGATCGAAAGTGTCACAGTCAACGCGATATCGTCAGAGGTGCGGAACGTGATCGGCAGGGTCAGCCGTTCGCCGATGACCTTTGCCTGGCCCGGTGTTGTGTCACGCAGAAAGATCGCAAATTCTTCGCCGCCGATCCGCCCAACAATATCGTCTTTCCGCACCCCACGCTTCAGCGTGTAGGCGATTGATTTCAGGCAGCTGTCACCTGCTTGATGCCCGTAAGTGTCGTTGATTGCCTTGAACCTGTCTGCGTCAAGAACAAGCAGAATACCCTGTTCGCGTTCAAACCGGATACGTTCCGCGCTTTCAAAGAAGGACCGGCGATTGTTCAGCCCGGTTAAACCGTCCTTGCGTGACAACCGCCACAGGCGTCGCTGCAATTTGATTTGAAAAGCCGTTACTGCAAGAAAAAACGCAATCAGTGGCCCGCCAACAAACAGAGCGTGTCCGACGTAGTAAGCCGTTGAATGGTATCGGTCATCAATCAGCGCACTAAACCCGAGATTGGCCACCGCAACGAAACCTGTCAGCAGGACAAATCTTGCAAAGAAACTGGCGACGCCTTTTGGCGCCATAAACTGCATGAAGGTTTCGATCATGTCCCGCTCCGTAGTGGGGCGGGTTTAAGGGGCGAACCTTACGATGTGCTTAATGGTTCGCAGTGCTGGAGCAATCTACCAGTTGTCGGGTCCTTTTTCAGCGAAGGCATGCACAAGAAAGTCAATGAATGCACGGACTTTGGGTTGGGTAAAGCGCCCTGGCGGATAGACGGCGTAGATCCCTTTTGTTTCGACTGGCAGGTCTGGGATCACATCTTCGACCAGGCCCTTTGCCTTGGCGTCTGCGTAAAGAAAGCTGGGCAGATAGGCTATTCCAAGACCGCTGATACAGGCATTCAAAAGCGATTGCCCATCGTTGACTGTCAGCCATCCCGCCGTGCGAACCTGCCGTTTTTCACCCGACGGCGCGGTCAGTTTCCAGACCGCAGAATTCGCCTGATTGGAATAGTGCAAAAGCTTATGTTCGTTCAGGTCATCGATCTTTTCCGGACGTCCATAGCGTTCGAAATACGCAGGGCTCGCGATCATGCGGATCGTCGTCTCGGTCAGTTTGCGGGCGCGCAGCGTGTTGTCTTCCAACTCGCCAATGCGGACGGCCATGTCGAACCCTTCGGAGATCAATTCAACAAAGCGGTTGTTCAGGACCATATTGACGGTGATATCGGGAAATTCATTCAGGAAATCGCCCAGCACAGGCGACATCAGGTTCACGCCAAAATCGGTCGCGACGCTGATGCGCAGGAGGCCCGAAGGTGCCGATTGCATAGATGAAACAAGTGCATCCGCCTCGCCGGCATCGTTCAGCACACGGCGCGCGCGGTCGTAATAGGCCAGACCAATCTCGGTCGGGCTGACCCGCCGCGTTGTGCGGTTCAGTAAACGGGCACCCAAGCGCGCCTCAAGCGAAGAGACATGTTTCGAGACTGCCGATTTGGAAATCCCCATCTTTTTGGCTGCATCGGTAAAGCCGCCCTGATCAACGACCGTGGCGAAAGCTTCCATTTCAGTAAGGCGATCCATGCAAAAAACCCGTGCAGACAAACTCTTAGGGTGGCACGGTCTCACTCAAATCAGGCAGGAATGGGACGAATGCCTGACAATACGGGGGTATGAATCGGTTTGATGCGCAGGTGGAAACAGCGCTGCTGTTCCGCCGCGCCTTCCCTTGCGTCACAGTTTGGCGGCGAGCCTTGTGCCTTGGTCGATCGCACGCTTGGCATCAAGCTCTGCTGCGACGTCTGCACCGCCGATCACGTGAACCGCCATGCCCTTCTCAATCAGGGCATCTGCAAGGCTGCGTTCCGGCAATTGACCGGCGCAAAGCACAATTGTGTCCGCGGCAATGACCGACGGGTTTTCACGCGCTTCGCCAAAGCTGATGTGGAGGCCTTCTGCATCGATCTTTTCGTAGTTCACGCCGCCGATCATCTTGACGTTTTTCATTTGCAGCCCTGCGCGGTGAATCCAGCCGGTTGTTTTTCCCAGACGCTTGCCCAGTTTTTCGGCCTTCCGCTGCAACAGTGTGACCTGACGGGTCGGTGCGTCGGGTTGTGGACCTTCGGGCCGCAACCCGCCACGGGTGTTGGCCGGATCACCGACGCCCCATTCCGCCAGCCAGTCATCAAGGTTTTCTGTCGGACTGTCGTCGGTCACCAGATACTCTGCCACGTCAAAGCCGATTCCTCCGGCACCAACAATGGCAACTGATTGGCCGACATCGGCCTTGCCGCGCAAAACGTCGATATAGGACAAGACATTGGGTCCGTCCTGACCTGGAATGGCTGGGTCGCGCGGCACGACGCCGGTGGCGATGATCACTTCGTCAAAATTACCGAGTGTTTCCGCCGATGCTGTAGTGTTCAACTGCAACGCAATACCAGAGCCTCGCACCATCGTACGGTAGTAGTCCACGAGGCCCCAGAACTCTTCTTTGCCGGGGACTTGTTTTGCCATGTTGAGCTGGCCGCCAATTTCGGACGCTTTGTCAAAAAGGGTGACGTTGTGCCCGCGCTCGGCCGCGGTTAGCGCGGCTGACAAACCGGCAGGGCCTGCCCCAACGACGGCTACGGATTTGGGTGTATCGGTTTTGGCAATCGTGATCTCGGTCTCGTGGCAGGCGCGGGGATTCACCAGACAGGAGGAAAGTTTGCCGCTAAAGGTGTGATCGAGGCAGGCCTGATTGCAGGCGATGCAAGGCGCGATGTGATCGGCTTTGTCGGCCATCGCCTTGGCCACAAAATGCGCATCGGCGAGGAACGGGCGCGCCATGCTGACCATATCTGCGCAGCCGTCGGCAAGCACGGTTTCACCGACCTCAGGCGTGTTGATCCGGTTCGATGTGATCACCGGGATCGAGACCTCGCCCATCAGCTTTTTGGTCACCCATGTAAACGCGCGGCGTGGCACCGATGTTGCGATTGTGGGGATGCGGGCCTCGTGCCAGCCGATGCCAGTGTTTAGGATCGTGGCCCCTGCCGCCTCAATGGCTTTGGCCAGTTGCACGACCTCTTCCCACGTTGATCCATTGGGGATCAGATCGATCATCGAAAGTCGGTAAATCACAATAAAATCAGGGCCCACCGCCTCGCGGACGCGGGTCACGATCTCGACCGGAAGGCGCATCCGGTTCTCGTAAGAGCCGCCCCAGCGGTCGGTGCGTTTGTTGGTGTGGGTGACGAGGAATTGGTTGATGAAATAGCCCTCGGAGCCCATGACCTCGACCCCGTCGTAGCCGGCTTGCCGCGCGCGGGCGGCGGCGGTCACGATGTCTGCGATCTGCTTTTCAATGCCGTCTTCATCTAGCTCTTTGGGCGGGAAAGGCGAGATCGGGGATTTGACCGGTGAGGGGGCCACGCAGTGCGGTGAATAGGCATAGCGACCTGCGTGCAGAATCTGCATCGCGATCTTGCCGCCTGCATCATGGACGCGGTCAGTAACCACTTTGTGGTTGGCGATATCGTCATCCGAAAACAGGCCAGCGGCGCCGGGAAATACGCCGCCTTCGGCGTTGGGGGCCATTCCTCCCGTGACCATGAGGCCAACCTCGCCCCGCGCGCGCTCAGCGTAGAATTCTGCGACCCGATTCCAATCCTTGGTTTCCTCAAGGCCTGTATGCATCGACCCCATCAGCACGCGGTTCTTGAGTGTGGTGAAGCCCAGATCAAGCGGGGCCAGAAGATGGGGATATTGGGTCATGTTTTGCCTCCGGTTTGGGCAATCATGGGCAAAGTTGACGCGCACGTCACCCCGAACGTGGCGTCAGGATGCAACGTTCGGTCCTGTTGGTGGGGGCGACTTGCCTCTCTGCCCCCGAATCGTAGTTAATCTGCAAGGTGGTCAAAGAAAACAGCGGTCAGCATTCCGTCGGCAAAACGTCTGCAAAGTGTATGGCAAGGATGCGGCAATTGGCTGGGTTAATCGATCGCACGCTGCAAATGTAAAGTTGCCGTTAAGGATTGACCGGGCAGGTCGTGATCGACACGCTGCGGTTTGAAGGAGACATGAATGGAAGCCAGTTTCTCGCGTCGCAAACTGCTCACCCCGGCTGAGCTCAAGGAGCTGTCGGCAAGATCAGACACTCAAGGTGCGATCCAGATGGGCAGTCATCTGGGCGCAATCCTTTTGGTCGGTCTTTTGCACTGGCAAGCCTTGGGCACGGGTTGGGTTTGGGTGACCGGTTTTGCTTTGGGTGTCTTGCTCAACTTTCTTTATGCCGCCCAGCACGAGCTGTCCCACGCGACTGTGTTCAAGACCCGCAAGTTGAACGAGGTCTTTGGCCGGATGATCGGCTTTGTACAAATCTTCCCACGCGACTTTGACCAGATCATGCATTTTGCCCATCACCAATATACCCAAGACTGGGAGCGCGATGGCGAGTTGGTGCGGGAGCCTTACACGATCTGGACGTATCTTCTGTGGCTGTCCGGCGTCACCTATTGGCGCAACCGCGTCTTTGGTGTGGTCCGCCGCGCCTCGGGTGTGATTATTGAGCCGTTTATCCGTAAGGAAGAAGAAGCCCGTGTGATCCTTGAGAGCCGCCTGCATCTGGCGGGGTATACGCTGATCGCTTTTGTTTCGGTCATCACGGGGTCATGGGCTGCGGTCACCTTCTGGCTCTTGCCGATGATCCTGACCAAGCCGGTTCATCAGTTGCAGAATACGATCGAGCATCTGGGCCTTAGCCATGAGAGCGATATCATGGAAAACACGCGCTCTACCCGTGCCAATGCGTTTCAGAACTGGCTGTGCTGGCAGATGCCCTACCACACCGCCCATCACACTTTTCCTGCCGTGCCGTTCTGGAAATTGAAAGAACTGAACGACAAGATCGAGGATAAAACAGGCGAGGTGCACCGCATGGGCTGGTTTGAGTTCCAGCGCGAGGTGATTGCCAAGCTAATGGCCAAGGATGAATGCCAATATCCGATGGATGAAGTCTGGATCATTCCCCGCACCGGTGGCCGTGTGACACGGATGCCCGCCGAGTGAGGCGGCTACAGGTCTATACGTCCCTATGGGCGATGCAGCCGCATGATCAGACAGGGGTGAAGCTGCCTTTCGATCAGGTTTGCGAAATGGTAGCCGAGGCCGGATTTAATGGCATGGCGATCGATCTTGGTGCGTCTGATGTGGCCACCGCCCATGCCATCCGCCCGCATATGGAGGCGAATGGCCTGACCCCGCTGATCGTGGCCTTCCCGAAGACGATTGAAAGTCTTGAAGACACGCTGCACATGGCTGCTGATTTCGGCGCGCCCTTTGTTGACGTGATCGGGCAGGTGATGCCGATTGCTTTGGACGACATGGTGCCTGTCATTGAAACGTGGATGGGCATAGCGGACCGGATCGGGGTGCCGGTCCAGTTCGAAACCCATCGCAACTGCATCACCAACGATCTTTATACGACGTTGCAGTTGCTGGAGCGGATCCCCGAGATGCGCCTTTGCGCGGACCTGTCCCATTATGTCGTGGACCGCGAATTCTGGTTCCCGCTATCGGACGATGATCTGGCCTTGATCAGCCGCGTGCTGCACCGTTCTGAGAGTTTTCAGGGGCGTGTCGCGTCCCGCCAGCAGATCCAGTTGCAGCTTGATTTCCCGCAGCATCAGAAATGGGTAGAGCTGTTCAAAGGCTGGTGGCGCGAAGGCATGGCCGATTGGCGCAGGCGGAATGCTGCGGGTGATTGTATCTTTGTCTGCGAGTTGGGCCCGCCGGAATATGCCATGACGGGCCCCGACGGGCGCGAAATGTCGAACCGCTGGGAAGAGGCGCAAAGGATCAAGGGATGGGTCGAAGGGATTTGGGAAGAGCTATCATCTCATGATGAATGAGTAGGCGGAATTCTGCCGAAACATGCAAAATTCCAAACGCGCCCCGTTACTGTTTCCGTTATGGCGACAAACTGTTGCTGTGACGCTAAGTTGATTCATCAACTTCTATCAAACCGCTTTGAGCTTGCTCGATTTTGCAGTAGCAGAAAGTGGTTATTAGTTTGTTAAAGAGTGTCCGGAATTCAGATGGATACATCACATGTCACTGACTTACCGTCGGATGATCCCGATTTGGTAGAAACGCTTGCGCCCCAAACGGCACTCGCGGGTGGTAACTATGTGATCAAACGCATGGTCGGTCGTGGTGGTTTTGGCATCACTTATCTGGCGCATGATACATCGCTTGAGCGCGATGTTGTGGTCAAAGAATGCTTTCCGGAATTGATCTGCACGCGCAGCGGGCAGAATGTCGTCGCGACCTCTCG
This sequence comes from uncultured Loktanella sp., assembly GCA_964385035.1. Classification (GTDB taxonomy): domain Bacteria; phylum Pseudomonadota; class Alphaproteobacteria; order Rhodobacterales; family Rhodobacteraceae; genus Yoonia. The sequence continues at coordinate 11,706 of CAYLMZ010000010.1, read as the reverse complement.
CGAGACGCAAACACAGTTTGCCAAATGTCTTGAGATGTTCATGCGTGAGGCGCGCAGCATCGCGCGGCTGATCCACCCGAATATCGTCAAAGTCCACGCTGTCTTTGAGCAAAACCAGACAGCCTATATGGTTCTGGATTTTGTGGAAGGCGATGACCTTCTCAATATTCTGGACGATCCTGATCAGACGCTGTCGGTCGATCAGGTCATGACCATCGCAGAGCAAGTGCTACAGGCACTGAGCGTCGTGCATGAAAACAACATGCTGCACCGTGATATCTCGCCTGACAATATCCTGCTTAATCGGCAGGGGCAGCCGGTTCTGATCGACTTTGGGTCCGCAAAAGAGCTGGCATCGGACCGGGCGCATCCGAAAACCGCGTTCCTTTTCGTCAAAGACGGGTATTCGCCGTTCGAGTTCTATGTGCGCGGCGCGGCCCATAGTCCCGCCAGTGATCTTTATGCGCTGGGCGGCACGCTTTATCATTTGGTGAGCGGCGAGGCGCCGCCTGACAGTCAATTCCGTCATGTCGAAATCAATGCAGGCCGACCTGACCCTTATGTGCCGTTGCATGGTCGTTTTCCCGGATACACGCCTGTTTTCCTTGCGGCGATCGACAAAGCATTGTCCTTGCGTACCACGGAACGCTTTCAGTTCGCGGAAGACTGGCACGACATCATCACCCAAGAGGTCGATGAAACGCCCGTCGCAACACCGCAGCCCAGAGGTTCTGGCCAAACTGTCTTGCGCGGTCTGGTCGATGAGGCCAATCGCGAGGTTGTCGGGGCGGGTGCGCAAGCTGCGGACAGTGCCGCTATGCTGCGGTTGAACACTGATACAGAACGCCGCCGCCCTGCATGGCGTGACGAATTCAACCAAGAGACCCAAGAGATCGAGGCCCAGGAGGCCGCGCGCCGTGCAAACCCTTTGGGTGATGATGACGCGATTGAAGAGACACCGGCGCCCCCGCAGAAACTCAAGAGCTCTTCTGGTGGCGCCGTGGCAGGAATGCCAGATCTGGCTGAGAAAGAGCGCGAGGACGAGTTGGTCGCTCTGTATATTCAGCAAAAGAAAAAGCAAAAGCAGAAACGCAGAGCGAAGCGCGAGTTTAAGCGCGTGGCCTTTTTGTGGGGGTTTGGTGCTGCCGCTGTCACCTTGGCTGTCTACATCGCCGTCAATTACGAACGCATGCGTGACGATGGTACGTGGGAAGCATTGTTTTCATCCGAAGGCCTTTGCCAGAATGAAACGATCCGCGCGATTTCACCTGTGCGGGTCAATTGCGAGGATCGTGGGAAGCCGCGTCAGCTGGACCTGAACAGTCGCGACCGCATCCTACAATTGGACAATGACAGTCAGTTTGAATTGGGTAACTGACATGGGTCGCATGCACTCAGTGCAGCCGTGACCGATGCTGAGAGAGCAATAGACCATGATCGCTTATGTGACAGTCGGGGTGGATGACATAGACGCCGCAGAGCGGTTCTACTCGGCTTTTCTGCCTGCGCTGGGCTTTGAGTTGGAGCACTATCACGGCGATCTGAGTTATTGCCCCCAAGTTGCTGATGGTCAGTCAATCGCCCCGCCCGATTTCTATGTAAAGCGCCCCTTTGATGGCGCCCCTGCATCCGCGGGCAACGGGACAATGGTCGCATTTCAGGCCCAAAGCCAAGCACAGGTGCGCACCTTGCATGCAGCGGCGCTCTTGGCGGGCGGATCAGATGCGGGTGCACCGGGATTTCGAGAGGGCTATGGGCCGGACTTCTATGTCTGCTATTTACGTGATCCTGAAGGTAACAAGGTTGCCTTGTTTTCTAGTAGCCCAGATGAACCAGGGCGAGACGGCTGAGGTGTCAATCCTTGGTCTGCGAGTCCCGGGCAATCTGTGCGAGTATTTCCAGCGCTTCTTGTTCACGACCTTCGGGGATGAACAAATGGTCATGATAAAACCCTGAGACAGGGTTCACGCCCATGCCTGCGGCGGCCAGTTTGGTGGCAATATGCGCGATAAAGCCCACGGCTTCGAGCGCGGAATGGACATCACAGGTGATCATGCGGCAAGGGAATTCGTGGGGAATTCCTGCGGCGATTGCCTCTTCTTGCGTGCAGATGAGCGTTGTGCCTTCGTCTTCCATGAAGACCATGCGAGGCTTGATTGCGGGCGGGATGTCGCCGCGCGGTCGTGTTGCAAAGACATAGGTCCCTGGGTGCAGTTTGGCGCTGAGTGTGCTGAGAAGATTTGCAAGATCACGTTCACCTGACATTGGCGTCTCCGCTTGTATGTTCAGGTCGTGAGTGTGGGTGATCTTGCAAGGCTGGTAAAGGGATTGGTGGCCTCGCCCGACAAGGAAGGGAACGGTAGGGCGAGGCCGATGCTGCGAGTTAGGGCAGCAAGACTGTGTCGATGACGTGGATGACACCGTTGGATGCCATGATGTCAGCCGTCGTGACGGTGGAGTCGTTGACCTTCACACCATCTGTGCCGTTCACGCGCACTTCGGCACCGTTCACGGTTGCAACGTCAAGGTGCTGACCGGCAAGCTGGTCGGATGTGACCGCGCCGGGCACTACGTGATATGTCAGAATAGCAACTAGCTGGTCTTTGTTTTCTGGCATCAAGAGTGTTTCGACCGTGCCCGCTGGAAGTGCAGCGAATGCTTCGTTGGTTGGTGCGAAGACTGTGAAGGGGCCATCGCCCTTCAGCGTGTCGACAAGGCCCGCAGCAGTCACAGCGGCAACCAATGTGCTGAAGCTGTCGTTGGATGCGGCGATATCCACGATGTCTGGCTCGCTCTCCATCATTGGAGCACAAGCGGCGGCTACAGCAACACCAGCGGCGAGGATTGTCGATTTGATAGCAAAACGGCGGTTCATAAGGGTGGTCCTTTCATTGTCCCTGTTAACGTGGCTTTTACGGGTCAATGTCTGGAGTGGTTGTCGTTCTGACAATGTGTTTATCCGGTGAATTAAACTCATCCGGATAAAGGCGCGCTGCGTAGCGCTGCCTAACTTTCGCCACAATGGCGGCGAAATGCCTGTTTGAGCATGTCGAGTTCGGCGCGCAGCAATGCAACCTCTGCCCGCAGATCATGTGCCAGAACATCGCCGGCGAGGATGCTGAAGTGGGTCAGCGTATGGCCTGTCCCGTCTTGTACGACAAAGGTCTGCACCCCGTCGCTGATTAGGTTTGCTGGAATGGGGACGCTGATCCGATGGCTGCCACGCTCTTGCAAGGCGTTGATGGTCACACCCTCGAGCGCCTTGCCTTCGTGGCGCACATGGATGTCCTGGGGTATGTCGCCGACCAGTTCGCCGGTCCAGACACCTGCCCGCAGCTCTGCATTGATGATCTTCATGGGCTGGCCCCTTAGATGTCGGCGCGCGGGTAACGCGCAAGGTTGAGATCGCGGAAGGTGATTTTGTTCATGCGCGGGGCCTCGATCATCAGATCAATCCACATGCGTTCGGCGCGCGCTTCAATCAACTGACTGTAGGCGAGATCAAACTCCACCGAGGTTTCATCGCTCTCGTCCGGCAGGGTCAAAAGGATTTGCTCGGTATTCGGTCCATGTTTGACGTTGAGACGCGCATAGATTTTGGTGGAGCGCTCTTGCTCGATCACTGCAGCGAGGCGAATCAGGTGGTTTTTGCGCAAGCCTTCGCAAGACTCAGGGGGCACTTCGATGACAAGCGACAAGTAGCTTCCATCAAAATGAAAGGCTTCTAGCGACAATCCATAGGGCGAAAGATCAATATCGCGCATGTTTCGGATCTGCCGTAGGCTGATCTCGCGTGATTTGCAGTCGTGAAAGATCACAACCTCATTCGTCAGACTATCCTTGGGAAGCGCAGGTGCGAGCCCCAATTCAGGGCAGGCAAACCGCCACGGTTTGGGTCGCCAAGACCAATCGGTGCCTGCTGGCCGCGCGAAGGTGGTTGAGCCTGTTCGCGGCAGCGCAAGTCGCTTGGCCGCTTCGGCTTCATAGTCGCGGATACGGCGCATTGTCTTGCGCGCCATTTGCAGGCTGCTGTCCAAGTCAGCGGTCTTTGCTGAGGCTGCATCACGTGTTGCCGCCCGCCACCGCGCAACAGAGCGCCGGTGCAGAAACCGTCCGATCAATCCATGCGGTGGAAACAGCATCCGGGTCCCTTTTTGCCTTTGATCCACTTTGGCAGGCGATCTGCCCAAAGAGAAGTCCTGCGGTTCAGGTTTGCGGTTCTGAGGTCACAGCGCTGACGCCTGCAACGACCAGCTTGAGCAAAGCGGCACCCGGACCGTCTTGCAAAGGGGCTGCGGCAAGTCCACGAACCCCGATTGTGATCAGCCGCCCGCCGACATTCCGAAAGGCGCGCCATTCTTCATTCTGCAAACCTGCCACTGGCGGGCTCCCAGCGTCCGTAAAGTGCACCATTACCTGATCGCCGAATGCCTGAGTCGAGAGGACTTCGATCTCGTCCGCCTTGCCAGTCTGGCTGAGCAATGCCGTTCCGTTTTCCGTGATCAAAAAGTCCCGCAGTGCGATTTCATCGCGGGCGATCTCGCCGCTGGCGGCGGCGCCTGCCTGCACTGTGACCAGACCAATGACGTCGGGCCGTGCACTTGTTTCGCCAAGTGAGGCGCAGGGCGCCAGAACAGCAAAGTCCCGCGAAGGGCGGCTGGCGATGGAGTCGACGCAATAGCCGTCAGGCGCTTGCAAAAAAATGTCGCCACCGCCCAGCGTCATTGCCCTTTCGGGCGCTGACAGCGTACAGGCTGTCAGCGCCAAAAGTGCTGCTGTCCCGATCAGGCCGCGCATCATCAGGGTCAGAGATCCATGTAGATGTGCTCTTCGGCTTTGGCGCCCGGATGGGTCACCGCCCCAAGGCGCGCACCGCCGACCAGCTGTGCGTATTTATGCAGCGCACCGGAGGCATAGATCGTCTTGCGCGGACCTTTCCAGTTCTCGCGGCGGGTTTTGAGTTCTTCATCGCTGAGGTCGACTGACAACTCGCCCGTCTTGGCGTTGATGGTGATCACATCGCCGTTCTGCAAAAGTCCGATTGGCCCGCCATGTGCGGATTCTGGTCCGACGTGACCGACGCAGAAACCGCGTGTCGCACCTGAGAAGCGGCCGTCTGTAATCAGCGCCACTTTCTTGCCCATGCCTTGGCCGGAGAGTGCCGCAGTTGTCGCCAGCATCTCGCGCATGCCGGGCCCACCTGCGGGGCCTTCGTTGCGGATGACGATGACTTCGCCTTCTTCGTACTGGCGGGCTTTGACCGCTTCGAATGCATCTTCCTCGCATTCAAAGACGCGGGCAGGACCGGTGAAGTCTTGCTCTTCTTCGGACATGCCGGCCACTTTCACGATGGCACCTTCTGGCGCGAGGTTGCCTTGCAGGCCCACAACGCCGCCTGTTGGTGTCAACGGCGTTTCGATCGGGTAGACGACTTTGCCGTCGGCCTCGCCGCGGATCATATCAAGTTCTTCACCGATGGTCCGGCCAGAGGCTGTCATGCAGTCTTCGTGGATCAGGCCCGCTTTGCGCAGTTCTTTCATCACGATTGGCACACCGCCTGCCTCATAGAGGTCTTTGGCGACATACTGACCGCCCGGCTTGAGGTCGACAAAGTAAGGTGTGTCGCGGAAAATCTCGCAGACATCCATCAGGTCAAAGTCGATGCCTGCCTCATGGGCGATAGCGGGCAGGTGCAGACCGGCGTTGGTGGACCCACCCGTGCAGGCCACGATGCGCGCTGCGTTTTCAAGCGATTTGCGGGTGACGATGTCGCGGGCGCGGATGTTTTTCTCGATCAGGTTCATGACCGCTTCGCCAGAGGCCACACCGTATTGGTCGCGGCTCTCGTATGGGGCAGGTGCGCCGGAGGAGTTCATAAGCGCGAGGCCAATCGCCTCGGACACGCAGGCCATGGTGTTGGCAGTAAACTGACCACCGCAAGCACCCGCAGACGGGCAGGCCACACGTTCGAGCACTTCGAGTTCGGCGTCGGACATATTGCCTGCCTGATGTTTGCCCACCGCCTCGAACACGTCCTGCACGGTAACGTCTTTGCCTTCCAGGCGGCCGGGAAGGATCGACCCGCCGTAGATGAAGACGGAAGGCGTGTTCAGGCGGACCATGGCCATCATCATGCCCGGCAAGGATTTGTCGCAGCCTGCAAGCCCCACAATCGCGTCATAGCAATGCCCGCGCATGGTCAGTTCAACCGTGTCGGCAATCGCCTCGCGCGAGGCGAGCGAGGACCGCATCCCTTCGTGGCCCATTGCGATGCCGTCAGTGACGGTGATCGTTGTGAACTCACGCGGGGTGCCGTTGCCCTTTTTGACGCCAAGCTTCACAGCCTGCGCCTGACGGTTCAAAGAGATGTTGCAAGGTGCGGCTTCGTTCCAGCAGGTCGCGACCCCGACCCATGGTTGGTGGATCGCTTTTTCGTCCAACCCCATGGCATAAAAGTAAGACCGGTGCGGCGCGCGGGACGGGCCTTCGGTGACGTGGCGGCTGGGCAGCTTGGATTTATCGACCTTGCCTTGGGACATTTTAACTCTCCTTAGGGAAAACTGTTGGAACGGGTCTAATTTGCAGGGTGCCTCGGTGCAAGCCCCACCACGCGCGGGAGTTGCAGCCGGAACGCAGACAAGTCAAAGGTTGTGCATGGATCATCGCTACACTGCTCATCGCGCATTCATAGCGCCTGCCGCCTATGCGCCTGAAATCTGGCGGGTGATCGTGATGATTATCGCCTTTGAGGTCGTCTTTCTGGCCTCTCCGGCCCTGTTTATGGTGCTTTTGCCGACAGAGAACCTGCGCATCCAGTTCGAGGAAGGGGTGACCATCTTTGGCACGCTGAGCCAGTTCGCTTTCTTTGGTGTCGCGCTGGCAGGCTTTCTGTTTTTGCTCCGGCTGTTACATGGGCGCGGATTCTACAGTCTGACCGGTCCGTATGACCGCGCCAAGCAGGATCTGATTCGTGTCTTACTGGGTGTCAGTGTCTGGTTGCTGATCATCGAAATCCTGCCGCCCGCGATTGACATGGCCGAGATTGAGGTGATGCGCGGGTTTGGGTTGTGGCTGGCGATTATCCCGATCAGTCTGGTCGTTCTTCTGGTGCAGGTCGGCACTGAAGAGTTGTTCTTTCGCGGATATTTGCAGCAGCAGTTTGCCTGCCTGTCGCGCCACCCGCTGGTCTGGATGGGAATTCCTTCAGCGATTTTCGGGGCATTGCATTTCTGGAACGGACATGGTGCTGCCCAAGGGATTGTCTGGGCTGTCTGGGCAGCCGCACTTGGTCTGGCCTGCGCTGATCTGACCGCCCGCACCGGCAATATCGGTGCTGCGATCGGGTTGCATCTGGCCAACAACGCCTTTGCCCTTTTGATTGTGGGGATTTCAGGATGGCCGGGATCAGGTGTCGCCCTGTTCCTTTACCCCTATCAGGACCCCGCCTTGTTCAGCGCCGGTGTCGAGGGTTTGGCGGAGCCTTGGATGATCTTTGAATTCATCGTGCTGATGCTGAACACTTACATCATGTGGCTTGCGGCCCGCATCACAGTGGCACGCTGATTGCAATTCGTGACGCGCCGTCATATTTCAAAGCTCAACAAGTCATAAAGGCGCGCCGATGAACTGGATCACCAACTACGTCCGACCCAAGATCAACTCGCTGTTTTCGCGGCGCGAGGTGCCCGATAACCTTTGGACCAAATGTTCTGAATGCGGCACGATGCTGTTTCATCGTGAGTTGTCCGAGAACCTGAATGTTTGCACCAACTGCGATCACCACATGCCGATCGGCGCCCGTGATCGTCTGGCCTCTATTTTTGATGGCGGTGTTTTTGTTGAGGTGGATGTGCCTGAGCCCGTGGCCGATCCGCTCCATTTCCGTGATCAGAAGCGGTATACAGACCGCATCAAAGAGGCCCGTAAGAAGACGGGCGAGAAAGATGCCATGCTTGTGGCCGAGGGCGAGATTGGCCGCACCGGTGCCGTCGTTGCTGTGCAGGATTTCTCGTTCATGGGTGGGTCGATGTCGATGTATGTCGGCAATGCGATTGTCGCGGCTGCGGAGCGTGCTGTGGCGACCAAGCGCCCATTGATCCTGTTTTCTGCTGCGGGCGGTGCCCGCATGCAGGAAGGTATTCTGGGCCTGATGCAGATGCCTCGTACAACGATTGCGGTGCAGATGCTGAAAGAGGCGGGCTTGCCCTATATCGTCGTGCTGACCCACCCGACAACGGGCGGTGTCACTGCGTCCTATGCGATGCTCGGGGATGTCCAGATCGCCGAACCCAACGCCCTGATCGGTTTTGCCGGTGCCCGTGTGATTGAACAAACGATTGGTGAAAAGCTGCCTGAAGGCTTCCAGCGCGCTGAATATCTGCTGGATCACGGGATGCTGGACCGCGTGACCAAACGCACTGAACTGAAAGACGAGTTGGTCACGATTGTCCGGATGCTGATGAAAGCGCCTGCCCCCGTCAAAGGTGACCTGCCCAAGCCAGAAGACATGGCCGAGGATGCTCAGACAGAGGCCACCCCTGAAACGGCGGACGCTGCAAAGTGAGCCAATCCTCTGATGTGATCCTGGAGCGGATGATGGCCTTGCACCCCAAGGTCATTGATCTGACGTTGGATCGTGTGTGGCGGTTGCTGGCTGCTGTTGGCAATCCGCAGGACCGATTGCCCCCGGTCATTCATGTCGCCGGCACCAATGGTAAGGGGTCTACTCAGGCGATGATCCGCGCGGGCCTTGAGGCCGGTGGTGCGCAGGTTCATGCCTATACTTCGCCCCATCTGGCCCGGTTTCATGAGCGTATCCGCCTTGCTGGTCAGCTGATCACGGAAGAGGCGCTGAGTGACGTGCTGGACCGATGCTATGTTGCGAACGGCCCTGACCCGATCACCTATTTCGAGATCACAACCGTTGCCGGTCTGTTGGCTTTTGCTGAAACGCCTGCCGACTACACATTGCTTGAGGTCGGATTGGGTGGGCGGCTGGACGCGACGAATGTCATCGCCAAGCCCGAGATCACGATCATCACCCCTGTCGATATGGACCATCAGCAGTTTCTGGGGGACACGCTGGCCCAGATTGCGGGCGAAAAAGCTGGGATCATCAAGCGCGGCGTCCCTTGTGTCGTCGGTCCGCAACATGAAGAAGGGCTTGAGGTGATCGAGGCCGTGGCCGCGCGCGTGGGTGCCCCGCTTCTGGCCTATGGGCAGCACTGGCATGTTGGCACTGAACGCGGGCGTTTGGTTTATCAGGACGAGCACGGGCTGTTGGACTTGCCGCTGCCGAACTTGCCCGGACCGCATCAGGTCATGAACGCAGGGGCCGCGATTGCCGCCTTGCGCGCGCTGGGCAAGGATGAAGCCGCCTGCGAGGCGGCTGTGACCCGCGCCTATTGGCCTGCACGGATGGAAAAGCTGACCGAGGGCGCTTTGGTCGATCTTGCCGCCCCCGCAGAGCTTTGGCTGGACGGGGGGCATAATCCGGCAGCGGGACAGGCCCTGGCCCAGACGCTGCGCCAGCAACCCCCGCGTCCGACCCATCTGATTTGCGGGATGCTGAACACAAAGGATATTGGCGGATACCTGCGCCCTTTGGCGGACGTCGCCGACAGTCTGACTGCTGTTTCGATCCCCGGTGAGGCGGCCACGATCCCCGCCGCGCGCACCGCCCAAGAGGCCCGCGCCGTCGGGCTGGAGGCCCATGTTGCCGACACCGTGCAGCAAGCCATCACGGCAATCACCACCCGCGACACTGCTGCACGTATCCTGATCTGCGGATCACTCTATCTTGCTGGGCACGTCATGCGGGAGAATGGTGGATGATCAGGCAAACAGCCCTTGTTTTGGCGCTGACGGCAACGACGGCCAATGCAACGGATTACTATTTTTGCTGGGAAGGCGAGAATGGCTACACCATGACAGGGCAGATGAGCCTCGCGTCCGGTGCGCTGGATTTGCAGATCGTCACCGAAAATGACGTTACCGAATTTCGGATCGCAGGCTATCAGGACGGTATTCTGATCGGCAAATGGGATGCGGGCCGCCGCGAGGCTGATGATCCGTGGTTTCTGACATTTGATCCTGAACGCCTTGCGTTCTTTACGCCGGGTGAATTGGGCTTGGGTATCAGTCAGGCATGGAATGCAGGTGGCAACGCTGATGACTGCGGTGACCCCGGTTTCGGGTTCAATTTGGGCAACTACGCCCAGGATTTTTGCCTCAACGGGGTGTGGGTCGAAGAAAGCGGCATGCCGCCCGAGACACCGTTTCTGGTCAGCACGATCCCCGTTGATCCGACCTGCCGCCTTTACGCCCCATTAAGCTAGGCGCTTCGCGAATCAGTTGTTGACGGCGAATCACCACTTCGCGTAGGTTCATTCCCAACGGAAGCGCCACAAAAAATCAGGCGTGGACGAGCAGTCTTGGCAGGGCGAGTGGGCGGGCCGTAGTGCCTGTCTTCTTGTTTTTTGGGGAATGCCCCTTGGCAAGCACCACCCGCAACAATTTGCCGCCCCCCACGTGACGTTATTTGCATCTGGCGCAACACTCTGCCTAGGGTGACAAAACGGGACAGCACTAAGATATAATTTTGCGCAGACAGCTTCTTTCACTCGCGACAAGTTCAGCTTTGTTTTGGGGGGCAATGCCCGCCACCGCTGACGTGGATACAGGTGCTTATCTTGCCGGACGGCAAGCCGAGTTCGCCAATGATTTCGAAACCGCCGCCCGGCTATACACCAAAGGCCTGATTTCGGACCCGTCGAATGCGACGCTGCTTGATGGTGCCCAGCGGGCTTTGATCGCGGGCGGTGACTTGGAACGTGCCGTTCCTGTTGCGCAAGCTATGGTCGATCTGGGCATCGCCAACGCGGTCACGCATCTGGTGTTGCGCACCGATCAGTTTGCCCAAGGGGACTGGACGGGCGTGTTGAATGCTGTCGAGGGCGGGCATCAGATCGGTCCATTGGTCGATCAACTATCCAAGGCCTGGGCCCTGTTGGGTGCAGGCGATATGGCCGCAGCAATGGCTGCCTTTGACGACGTTGTCACACATGACGGCATGGGCATCTACGGGTTGACCCATAAGGGCTACGCTTTGGCGTCATTCGGGGATTTCGAAGGCGCGTCTTTGCTTTTCAGCAATAATGGCCACGGCGGGATGCGCTATAGCCGCCAAAGTGCGATTGCTCATGCCCAGATCCTCAGCCAGTTGGGGCAGAATGAGGTTGCTCTTGACCTGATCGGGCAGGTATTTGGCGATCAGCTTGATCCTGCCATGCAACAGATGCGTGATGACCTGCTGGCAGGCAAGGCCGTGGCCTACCGCGCCGTCCGCACCCCCGCGCAAGCCATGGGTGATTTGTTCCATGTCATTGCAGGGTTGGTGCAGGATGATGCACCGTCAGAATTCACATTACTTTATACCCGTGCGGCCAACCATCTCTGGCCCGAAAACACGACTGCCTTGCTGATGACTGCCCGTCTTTTGGAAGACGTCGGGCAATATGATCTGGCCAATGCCGCCTACAGCGCTGTTTCTCCAGATGATCCGTCTTTTCACGCCGCCGAACTTGGCCGGGCAGAGGTCTTGCGTGCCGCTGGTCGTGAAGAAGCCGCCGTCGAGGTGCTTGAGGGGCTGACACGGCTTTACCCTGACCTGCCTGAGGTCCACGCCACCAAAGGCGACACCCTGCG
>CAYLMZ010000009.1:11978-41748 GCA_964385035.1 uncultured Loktanella sp. | reverse complement strand
TTGGACCTCACAAGCAGGGGTTGGACACAGGCAGGCGCGGAACCGATAGCATGCCGTCAATCTCAGCGGCACTTTCCGGCGTGAAGATACGGTCAGCGAGGTCCGTCACCAAATCGATATTTGCGCAGAACGGGCGTGTGCTCTCGACTTGAGACCCCACAAGGCCGTCAAACCGTTCTTGAACATCGCTACGGTCGGCGCCCGAGGTATTATCCGCATAAAAGTCGAGCGCGCGGGTCAGATAGTCGTCCCGAATGGCCGCTTGGGCATCCGGCAGATCAATCTCACAGGCAAGCACAGCGCTTTCGATTGTGGCAAGGATGCTGACAAAACATCCCACAGCACCCTGCCCGCTTTCGTCAAGGCCGGTGTAGCCGTTCACCTCAAGCCGATCGTAGAGCAACGTCACCTCACCTACGCGCAAAATCTGGCGGGTCTCGTTGACGTCCTCCACTTGATCTGCGCGCTCGGAAAACAAGCCTTCATAGTCGATCAGATCAAGGGGATCAGCCGCCAAAGGCGAGGCCAATAGCGCCAAAGCGCAGACAAGGTATTTCATCAGTCGTCCTTTATGTCGCGCAGCCGCGCATTGAGTGCCAATAGATCGGACCATGCCTCGCGTTTGGCAATCGGATTTCTCAGCAGATAGGCAGGATGAAACATCGGCAAACAGGGTTTGCCAAGAACCTCGGCCCACTGCCCGCGCATCCGCGTGATCCCGGTCTTGCCCAAGAGTGCCTGGCACGGCGTATTGCCCATCAAGACGACAATCTCAGGATCAGCCAAAGTGATGTGCCGCTGTAAGAAAGGCAGCATCATCGCAATCTCGTCTTTGTCCGGTGTGCGGTTTGATGGCGGCCGCCAAGGCAGGACGTTTGTGATATAGAGTGACTTGGCAGGTTCGGCCTTGGTGCGACCAAGGCTGATCGCATCAAACATCCGATCCAACAATTGACCGGCGCGCCCGACAAAGGGGCGACCGGCGCGATCCTCTTCCCGACCGGGGGCCTCTCCTACAACCATCACACGGGCCGTTGGGTCCCCATCACCGAAAACAAAACTGCGCGCACCGCGCTTGAGATCACAATGCTCAAAGGCCTGCATTGCATCAGCCAGTGCCGCCAGATCCTGCGCTGCATTTGCAGCCGCCTGCGCGATTGCAACGACATCGATTGCAGGTTCCTGCACAGGTTCAGGGGGTGCAGCTACCGACTTGCCGGATGCCGAAGGTTTGGCGACAGGCTTCACCGCTTCAAGGCCATAGCGATCAACCGGTGCATCCAGGATCGCCTCGGTTGCGCCCAACTCTACCTGCCACTCCAACAAGGCGCGGTCCCGCCAATATGTGTTTGCCGAATCCATGGCCCTGACCCTACGCCGGATCAATAGCAAAGGGCAGTGCCTGCGGCATTGAAGCCGCCCCCTACCCCGCCTATAAGGCACAAAGCGTTTGCAAGAGGGGCCCTATGACATTCCGTGCCAAGCATCTTTTGGGGATCGAGCCGCTTCATCCAACCGAAATCACGACGCTTCTTGATCTGGCTGACAGCTATGCAGAGCATAACCGCAAAGGCATCGCCCACCGCGATGTGCTGGCAGGCCTGACACAGATCAACATGTTCTTTGAAAACTCCACACGGACGCAGGCCAGTTTTGAACTGGCAGGCAAGCGTTTGGGCGCGGATGTGATGAACATGGGCATGCAGGCATCTTCGATCAAAAAAGGCGAAACCCTGATCGACACGGCGCTGACGCTGAATGCCATGCGGCCCGATCTTCTGGTCGTCAGGCACCCGCATTCGGGGGCGGTCGACCTGCTGTCGCAGAAGGTGAATTGTGCTGTGCTGAACGCTGGTGATGGCAAGCATGAACACCCGACCCAAGCCCTACTGGATGCGCTGACCATTCGTCGCGCCAAAGGGCGGTTGCATCGCCTTTCTATCGCAATCTGCGGGGACATTTCCCATAGCCGCGTGGCCCGTTCGAACATCATGCTCTTGGGCAAGATGGAAAACCGGATCAGGCTGATCGCACCGGCAACGCTCATGCCGTCGGGCATGGGCGAGTTCGGTGTCGAAGTTTTCGAGAACATGGAAGAGGGCCTAAAGGACGTCGACGTCGTCATGATGCTGCGCCTTCAGAAAGAACGCATGGACGGCGGTTTCATTCCATCCGAGCGGGAATACTACCATCGCTACGGTCTTGACGCGGCCAAACTGGCACATGCCAAACCCAACGCCATTGTGATGCATCCCGGGCCCATGAACCGGGGCGTCGAAATCGACGGCACGATCGCAGACGATATCAACCGCTCCGTGATTCAGGAACAGGTCGAGATGGGGGTTGCCGTGCGCATGGCCGCGATGGACCTGCTGGCCCAGAACCTGCGACGGTCCCGCGGCCCGCAAGAGGTCATGGTATGAGCGAGCGGTTCACGATCAACGCAACAGAAGCAGGGATCGTCCGGCTCTTTAAGGTGAACCTCCCACCCGAAGAGATCGCGCGCTTCACTGAGGCGGACTATGAAAATGATGGGCCTTCGCCGCTACAGACAGCTTTGGGGGTCAGCGACATCGACAGTGATTTTGTTGAACTCTTTCCCGTCAGTAACCTGACAGGGCTGGGCTTGGCAAGCTATCTGGTCGAAGGGTTGGGTATTCCTGAAAAGGACGTGTCTCCCGACCGCGCCAAACTGAACGCCATCGACGGCCATGTGTTGGTTGTCCTGTCACAAGCCTTTGGCGGGTTTGAGGCGACACTGACACCAAGAAGCCCGCTGACATGGATCGGCACCTATGTTGAAGAGGGCGCACCGGTCAACTTCGCCCCGCTCCCAACGGACAGTGCCAAGGGCAATCTGGCCAGCCCGGACACCAAACCCGCCAAATCCAATGCTCGGATGAGCGGTATGGTGGCGATGTATGCCCTGCTTGCCATGTTCGCACTGGTGGCACTGATGATCTTGGTCGGAGGCTGACCGATGACCCACCTTGCAAAGGACCTCACGCGATGACCGCCACGCTCTTTACCAATGCGCGCCTCATTGACCCGGTGGCTTTGACGGATGGCATCGGCGCGATGCTGATCAAGGACGGTCAAATCGCCGAGGTCTTTGATCAGGCCGAACCGCAGGTGGCGGCGGATCAAAAGGTCAACTGCGGCGGCATGTGCCTGGCCCCGGGGATCATAGACATTGGGGTGAAAGTCTCAGAGCCGGGAGAGCGACATAAAGAAAGCTTTCGGTCAGCAGGGCGCGCAGCAGCGGCGGGCGGGGTCACAACAATCGTCACACGCCCTGACACGCTGCCCGCCATTGACACCCCAGAGACACTGGAATTTGTCGAACGCCGCGCCCAATCCGATGCGCCGGTCCATGTTTTGCCCATGGCCTCCCTGACCAAAGGGCGCGAGGGGCGAGAAATGACGGAAATCGGCTTTCTCCAAGATGCAGGGGCCGTGGCTTTCACCGATTGCGACAGGGTCGTGACCAATACGAAAGTCTATCAACGCGCGCTCACCTATGCGCGGTCACTGGATGCGCTGGTAGTAGGGCATGTGCAGGAACCCGTTCTTTCTGACGGGGCAGCAGTCACATCCGGCAAATTTGCGTCACTGCGGGGCTTACCGGCGGTTAGCCCGATGGCGGAACGCATGGGGCTGGATCGGGATATCAGCCTGCTGGAAATGACAGGCGCACGCTACCACATCGACCAGATCACGACAGCAAGAGCGCTGCCAGCCCTTGAGCGGGCCAAACGCAACGGGTTGCGGATCACAGCCGGAGTGGGTGTGCACCACCTGACACTCAACGAACTTGATGTGGCGGACTACCGGACATTCTTCAAACTCAAACCGCCACTGCGCAGCGAAGATGACAGGCTGGCCGTCGTCCAAGCGGTCGCCGAAGGGTTGATCGATATCATCTGCTCCATGCACACGCCACAAGACGAAGAAAGCAAACGGCTGCCCTTTGAAGAGGCCGCAAGCGGGGCCGTCGGGCTCGAAACTCTGCTGCCAGCCGCGCTCAGGCTCTACCATGCCGAGATGATCGACCTACCGCGGCTTTTCCGGGCGCTGGCGCTGAACCCGGCGCGGCTACTTGGCCTGCCGGCCGGAAGGCTGCTTGAAGGGGCGCCGGCAGATCTGATTCTGTTCGATCCCGATGCGCCATTCCAACTGGACCGCAACACACTCTTGTCCAAGTCCAAAAACACACCTTTTGACGGGGCGCGGCTGGAAGGCAAGGTGCTGGGGACATGGGTCGATGGCAACCGGGTCTGGGGGGATCACTGATGCCGATGATCGAACACAGCTATGCAGTCCTGAGCCTCTGGGCGGCTCTTGGCTACCTTATGGGATCGCTCCCCGGTGGCGTGATCTTCGCGCGCGCAATGAACCTCGGGAACCTGCGGGAGATCGGGTCAGGCAACATCGGGGCAACAAACGTTCTGCGGACAGGTAACAAAAAGGCCGCAGCACTGACACTTCTATTTGACGCGGCCAAAGGGGCAATCGTGGTCCTTTTTGCCCTGCAATTTGCAGGCAAAGATGCCGCCCAGATCGCGGGGCTGACAGCCTTTATCGGGCACTGCTTTCCTGTCTGGCTCAAGTTCAAAGGGGGCAAAGGGGTCGCAACCTATCTGGGCATCCTCTGGGCGCTGGCATGGCCCATGGGGGCAGCGGCGTGCCTGATCTGGCTCGTGATCGCTGCCGTGACGCGCTATTCCTCGCTGGCGGCTTTAGTGGCGGCAGGATGGCTTCCCATCGTCATGGCGTTTGCGGGCTATGGCGATATCTTCATTCTCGCCTGCGTGCTTTGCATCCTGCTCTATATCCGGCACTGGGAAAACATCAGCCGCCTGCGGTCCGGAACAGAAAGCAAGATCGGGGCAAAAAAGGCAGCTGAAACAGAAAGCGCGCCCTAGGTCATTATTGGCCCAGAAATATCCCCGCCGGAGGCATCCAAACGGGTCAACGCGCGCAACATCAGTAGCTGTAATCGGCGTAAATCCGGGTCAGATCACCCTGCCAATCACCGTGGTAGTGGCGGAGCAACTCATCGGCAGGCGTTTCACCACTTTCAATCGATTCCTTCAACGCATTCAGAAAGTGCGTCTCATCGGGAACCAATCCGCCAGCACCGGGGCGCGCGCGGGCTTTCAAACCGGCCTCGGATATTGCGACAACCTCGCGGGCCAGATCATGCATATCAATCCCGTCAACCTTGGCCTGAAGCCCGTCGACCGACGCCGCGACGCGCAATGCATCACGCTGCTGTGCGGTCCAGCCCTTGCAAACGTCCCATGCGGCATCCAAAGCGGTCTGGTCATACATCAATCCCACCCAAAACGCTGGGAGTGCACAAAGCCTGCGCCAAGGGCCACCATCCGCGCCGCGCATTTCAATGAATTGTTTCACGCGGGCCTCTGGAAAGACCGTCGTCAGGTGATCGGCCCAGTCGGACAATAGCGGTTTTTCACCCGGAAGCGCCGGCAGCTCTCCTTTCAGGAAGTCGCGGAACGACATGCCCAGCGCATCGATGTATTTGCCATCGCGGTAGACAAAATACATCGGCACATCGAGCACCCATTCCACCCAGGCATCAAAGCCAAAGCCATCCTCGAACACAAATGGCAGCATGCCGGTTCGCGCATCATCAAGCGAGCGCCAAATACGCGAACGCCATGACTTATGGCCGTTGACCTGTCCCTCAAAAAAGGGCGAGTTTGCAAAAAGCGCGGCTGCAACCGGCTGCAATGCCAAGGCCACGCGCATTTTCTGGACCATGTCGGCCTCGGAAGAAAAGTCGAGGTTCACCTGCACGGTGCAGGTCCGGCGCATCATCGCCGTTCCCATCGTGCCGACCTTTTCCATGTAGTTGTTCATCAATTTGTAGCGGCCCTTGGGCATGAGCGGCATTTGCTCGTGCGTCCATTCAGGGGCGGCCCCAAGGCCGATGAATTTCACACCAATCTCGTCCGAGACGGATTTGACTTCAGCCAGATGCGTGTTCACTTCGTCACAGGTCTGGTGGATTGTCTCAAGCGGTGCGCCTGACAGCTCCAACGCTCCACCGGGCTCAAGGCTGACGTTCGCCCCATCCTTGGTCAGGCCGATGATCTTGCCGTCTTCTTCGACACGGTCCCATCCGAAACGCCCCTCAAGACCTTCAAGGACCGCCTTGATCGACCGCTCACCGTCGTAGGGCAAGGGTTTCAGCGTATCCTGACAATACCCGAATTTTTCGTGCTCGGTCCCGATCCGCCAGGCGTCCCTTGGCTTACAGCCTTTCTCAAGCAATTCAGCCAACTGGCTGTAGTCTTCGATAGGCGCGCCGCCGGACTGGGGGATCGACATGGGGCAAGGCTCCGTCAGTGTGGTCAGAAGTTATCGGTGGACTGCACCACAGGCAGTGTCAATGCAAGAGTGGCTTGTGACGTTCCCAGACCGTCACGCGCGCATCGGGTGTGCGTGAAAGCACGTCAAGAACCGCTTGGGTCTTGATCCCCGGCAATGCGGCGAAAACATCAAACAACTCTTCTGCACCTTTGGCATTGATCGGGATCGCAAGGCGCTGGCCGCCGATCCCGGTCAGGACCCAACTGGGATCAGGATGGCTGGAGGGATCGATCTCGAGCACTGTCAGATCATCGACATCCATCACGCCGCCGTCCAATGGTCCGAAATATGCAAAACGTCGTTCGCGGATTTGAACGACACCCGGCCCATCATCACCCCTGCGAAATAAGGCACGCTGCAAGCCGCCCAACAGCCAGATGACCCCGCCTGCCACCATGATCCAGCCAATCCACGACAGAATGCCATAGCGGGTCAGCGCCCAATAAAGGCCGAGGATCGCAATGCCGGCACCCGCAATGACATCACGGTAGCGCCAAAGCTGCGCTTTTGCCTCTGGTCGCAGAAAGTCAGCCATGCGGCACCGGTTCAGACGTGGCACGCGGTCTCACGCCCAATCCCCAAGCGCCTGTTGCCAGACCGTCAGTGCCGCGACGGCTGCGGTATCAGCACGCAGGATGCGCGGACCAAGGCTGACAGGGTGCGCAAAGGGAAGGCTGCGCAGATGGTCGCGTTCGCCTGGCGAAAATCCCCCCTCGGGGCCAATCAGGATCGCCCAAGGGCCCATGGTGTCCGGCAAACGCACAGGATCGCCAATCAGCAATTCATCGCAAAACATCAGATGACGATCCGCGGGCCAGTCCTTGAGGATTGCCGAGAGCTTTGCCAATTCTGCAACAGGCGGCACAAAGGTGCCGCCACATTGTTCGGCGGCTTCCACCGCGTGGGCTTGCAACTTGTCTTGTCGGATACGGTTCGCCGACTGCGTATAGTCGGTCTGTACAGGCTGGACCCTTGCAGCGCCCATCTCGACCGCTTTTTCGACGATGAAGGCCGTGCGTTCCTTGCGGATCGGTGCAAAAAGAAACCAAAGATCCGGTGGCATCTGCAAAGGTGCGGTTTGGGTCTGACAGAGCAGGATGCCCCCCTTTTTACCTGCTTTCGCTACAGACGCGTCCCATTCGCCGCTCTGCCCGTTGATAAGGGAAATCACATCGCCCTCACCCAGTCGCATTACCCCGAACAGATAGTGCGCCTGTTCACGCGTCAGCGGAACCGATTGCCCTTCCCCCAGTGGGTGCTCTACATAAAGTCGAACCTTGGATGCCATGGGGCGAACATATGACTGACCGCGCCGAAGGGCCAGAGCCGAACGGAACTGTTGCAGATGCTCCGCCAGACAACTGGGTGGACCGCTTTGCGCCACGGTTTAGTCGTGGCTACTTGCGGCTTTCGCGGGCAGACAGGCCAATCGGGACATGGCTTTTGTTCGCACCATGCATGTGGGGCCTCGCCCTCGCGATCCTCGCGACCGACAGCTACAGCACCCATGATGTCTGGACCGTATGGGGATGCCTTATCGGGGCGTTCCTGATGCGCGGGGCGGGCTGCACATGGAACGATATCACTGACCGCGAGATTGATGGATCTGTGGCACGGACACGGTCGAGACCGATCCCATCCGGGCAGGTCAGCGTGAAAGGGGCGGTGATCTGGATGGTGATTCAGGCGCTGCTGGCGTTCTTGATCCTGATCACGTTTTACCCAACAGCGATCTTTCTGGGTGTCCTCGCGCTTGCGCCCGTTGCGGTCTACCCCTTTGCGAAACGCTTTACATGGTGGCCACAAGCCTTTCTTGGCATTGCATTCAACTGGGGGGCATTGCTGGCGTGGGCAGCACACACCAATAGCATCGGACCTGTGCCAATCGTTCTCTACATCGCGGGGATCGCATGGACGCTGTTTTATGACACGATCTATGCGCACCAAGATGCCGAAGATGACGCGCTGATCGGGGTGAAATCGACGGCAAGGCTGTTTGGCGAAGACAGCCGCAAATGGCTGCGCCTGTTCCTGACGGTCACAATCATCCTTTTCGGCGCAGCAGTCGTCATGGCCGCGCATGATCGGTCGGTCCTGTCACTCGTCATCGCCATCGGAGGCCCTTGGGCCATGGGCTGGCACCTGACATGGCAGCTTGGCCGGTTTGATCCCGACGACGGTCAAAGCCTCTTGCGGGTATTCCGGTCCAACCGCGACGCAGGGCTGATCCCTTTACCATTTTTTGCCGTTGCCCTTTTGGTGTGATTGAACCCCAGGCGCCTTGGGCCTATTGAAGGCGCACTCACAACCTTCGGAGCATCATGCGCCTATCCGCCATCTTCTTGCGCCTTGTCGCTTTCGCCGCTGCCGGCGCTGTGGCCTATGTCTCGGCGCAAACACTTGTGCGCGAAGTCGAAGAGCGTTCAGTAATTGCAGTGCAGGAAACGCTTGTTGACCAAGGATATGAATGGGCTTCGGTGCTCGGAGACGGACTGCAAGTAATCCTCGAAGGGGACGCGCCGACCGAGGCTGTGCGCTTTCGCGCAATCTCGGCCGCGGGTGGGGTGGTGGATGCCAGCCGTGTGATCGACAACCTGTCTGTGGTCGAATCAGAACAGATCGCACCACCAGATTTCGCCATCGAAATCCTCAGGAACGATGCGGGCGTGTCGCTGATCGGGCTGATCCCGGCTTCAACAGATCGTGAGGCATTGGCGGATCGGATCACCGAGATCGCAGATGGCGGAACGGTGACAGATCTGCTTGAGGTTGGTGACTACCCAGCACCACAAAACTGGCGGACTGCCGTCAATTACAGTCTGCGCGCGCTCGAAATGCTGACCAAATCCAAGATCTCCGTGAATGCAGAACGCGTGGTGGTCGATGCCATTGCCGACAGCAACGATGAAAAACGCAGGCTGGAAATCGCCTTGGCCCGCAACACACCCGACGGTGTGCGTCTTGCCGTGGATATTCGCGCACCCCGCCCTGTGATTTCGCCTTTCACAACGCGCTTCATTCTGGACGAAGACGGCGCACGTTTCGATGCTTGCGCTGTCGACACAGAAGAAGCACTGGACGAAATCCTGACTGCAGCCTCCGCCGCCGGTTTTCAGGAACGGGCACCGTGCACCTTTGCGCTGGGGGCGCCCTCGCGGACATGGGGGACAGCCGTCGCACAATCCATCGAAGCCTTGGGCACCTTGGGTGGCGGGACGGTGACAATCTCGGACACTGACGTGACACTTGTCGCGGTCGAAGGAACCAACCAACAGCAATTTGATGCCACGGTCGGGCGGCTCACGAACGCATTGCCAGAGGCGTTTGCCCTGCGCGCCGAATTGCCTGCGACCGTTGAAGAAACAGGCGAAGAAGTCCCCTTCTTCACCGCCACACTCAGCCCTGAAGGCATGGTTCAATTGCGCGGGCGCCTTCCCGATGATGCCACAAACAGCGTGGTTGAAAGCTTTGCGCAGGCAAAATTCGGTCAGGCAAATATCACGATGGGAACGCGCATCGCCAACAACCTGCCTACCGGTTGGCCGACCCGCGTTCTCGCCGGGATCGATGCCCTTGCCGCCCTGTCAAACGGGGTTGTTAGCGTCGAGCCCAATAGCTTTTTGGTGCGAGGCAACACGGGCAATCTGGACGCGAATGCAGAGATTACGCGGCTCTTGATCGACAAGTTAGGTCAGGCGGCTGACTTCGAAATTGATGTCACCTACGTCGAGGAATTGGACCCGATCGCAAGCCTGCCAAGCCCGCAGGAATGCCTCGACCGGATCAACGCCGCCAAAGCCGAACAGAAGATCTTGTTCGACCCAGGCTCTGCGCAACTGACGGCTGCGACCCAACCGGTTGTCGATGCTATCGCAGACATCCTGCGCGAATGCGGTGACCTGCCAATCCGTGTGTCGGGCTATACCGACAGTCAGGGACGCGAGACAATGAACCAGCAGCTGTCACAGGCACGCGCCGATGCGGTCCTGACAGCATTGCGCGCCCGGCGTGTGCCCGTCTCGACATTTGAATCAATTGGCTTTGGCGAAGAAGATCCCATCGCATCCAACGAGACCGAAGAAGGCCGTGAGGCTAACCGCCGAATCGAATTCAGCCTGATCCCTGAAGAGACCGAGGGGCCAGCCACCGATGAACAGACCGATGGGGCAGAGGCCGACCCAACCGATGAGACAGACACCGAAGTAGACACAACTCCGGCAGACGACGCCGCAACCGAGGACGAATAGGATAGTGACATGAACAGATCGGAATTCATCCTCGCCACTGCGATCATCTTGTTTGTCGCCTTCATGCTGGGGTGGTTTGCAAGCTGGCTGGTCAACCGCTTTACACGCGTCACCAAAGCTGAAATCGGCGAGTTGGACAAGATGGCACAAGCCCTGCACGAGGCGGAAGAAACCCGCGATCAGGCCATTACATATCTTCAACAGCGCGAGGCTGAGATTACCAACCAGCTGACTCAAACCGAAGCCGAATTGCGGGCCGCGATGGATGGTTTACGCGAAGCCCGCCAGGAAGCCGAAGAACTCCGCACGCGGCTTGAAGGCTAGGCGGACCGTAGTCCCAAGATCTGACGCGCTGTCGCTGCGTCGGCAACAGGACGTTCAAACCGTTCACAAAGAGCAATAGCACGCGCAACCAACGCTGCATTCGACGGTGCCAGCGTGTCTTTGTCTAAGCGAACGTTATCCTCAAGACCCGTTCGAACATGCCCGCCGGCTGCAATGGCCCATTCATTCAGAACAATCTGGTTCGGCCCAATGCCCGCCGCGCACCACGGCCCATCACCCAAGAGGCGTCTGCGGGTTTCAACATAGAAATTAAATACGGCACGATCCGCAGGCATGGCGTTCTTGATCCCCATCACGAACTGCACATACGGAACATGTTTGATCTGACCGGTGACATACATCTCGGCTGCTTTGAAAAGATGCGAAACATCAAAGACCTCGATCTCCGGTTTGATGCCATAGCTCACCATTTCAGCGGCCAGCCAATCCACCAGATCAGGTGGGTTTTCATAGACGCGCGTCGGAAAGTTGTTCGATCCGACCGAAAGCGACGCCATATCAGGCCGCAAGGACAGCATGCCGCCGCGTGTCTTGCCCGCCCCCGACCGGCCACCAGTGGAAAATTGCATGATCATCCCGGGACAGTGTTTTGCGATACCTTCTTGCAAGGCGGCGAATTTCTCGGGATCGCTCGAAGGGGTCTCATCATCGTTGCGGACATGGGCATGACAAATCGTGGCCCCTGCCTCAAATGCGGCGTGGGTGCTTTCAATCTGCTCGGTGACTGTGATGGGCACAGCCGGGTTGTTGGCCTTTGTCGGCAGCGATCCTGTGATCGCCACGCAAATGATGCAAGGCGTGCTCATGGGCGGGGGGCTGCTGCGCGGGCCAATCTATCGTTGATCGCCCGGCCCAGACCACGATCCGGGATCGGAGAGACCGCAATCGCTTCGGCGCCTAAGTCGTCGAGCCTGTGCAGATAGGCAAAAAGATTGGCCGCAGCCTCAAGCAAATCACCACTGGGCGAAAGGTTCAAATCAGCTGCAACAGGCCCGAACCCCAAAAGTGTCTCACCAGCCTCAGCATGTGTTGCGTTCAACCTGACACGTCCTTTCGGCGCATAATGAGAGGCTAACTGACCAGGGGCGACCGGCGTTGCGGGATCTTCAGGGCGGGCGAGCATAGCCCCAAGGCAAGCCTCAAGCTTCTCGGTCGGAATCCCCCCCTCTCGCAGCAACGCGGGGGCACCAACGCAAGAAACAATCGTTGATTCAACCCCAACCGGACAGGCGCCTCCGTCGACAACGGCATCAATCCGACCTGCAAGGCCCGCAACGACATGGGCTGCGGTCGTGGGGCTCACACGCCCTGAAGGATTGGCAGACGGGGCGGCAACCGGACCGCCAAACGCGGCAAGCAAACCCGTTGCAACCGGATGATCAGGAACCCGGACAGCCAGTGTCTGCAACCCTGCGGTCACCAGTTCAGAGATGCCGGAACCATCCTTGATCGGCAGAACAAGTGTCAACGCCCCGGGCCAGAACGCAGCAGCAAGTCGGCGGGCGTCATCGTCGAAAACGACAAACTGCTCTGCCGCAGCCTGCGTCGCCACATGGACGATCAGCGGATTAAAACTGGGTCGGCCTTTGGCGTCATAGATCCTGGCAACGGCCGTGTCATCGCGCGCATCGGCGCCCAAGCCGTAAACGGTCTCGGTCGGAAATGAGACCAGCCGACCCTGCGACAGATGCGCCGCTGCCTGCCGCAGGCCAGCGGCGTCCGGTCTCAGTACGTGCGGTCGGTGATCAGTCATGACGTGGCGTTTTGGTTGATGGACGGGCGTGCTTGGATAGTTTGCCTCTTAAACAAGATGCATATCCCCCGCGTCGGCCTTTGCCAAGCGACCGACACCTTCGGAGTAAGTTCAATGCCTTATCGCGCCCCCGTCAGCGATTATCAGTTTCTTCTCGATCACGTGGTCGGCTTTTCAGACGTTACCTCTACCGAGCGGTTCTCGGAAGCGACCCCGGACATGACCCAGGCGATTCTGACCGAAGCTGCCAAAATGTGCGAAGAGGTTCTGGCCCCTTTGAACCGCGCCGGTGATCTGCATCCCGCACACCTTGAAAACGGGATCGTCCGGACCTCTCCGGGCTTTGCGGATGGCTACAATGCGATTGCAGAGGGTGGATGGATCGGCATGTCAGCCAGTCAAGAGGTCGGTGGGCTTGGCTTGCCAATGTCCCTGACAACAACCGTCAATGAGATGATTGCCAGTGCCTGCCTGTCTCTTCAGTTGTCGCCTCTGATGACCCAAGGCCAGATCGAAGCCCTTGAGCACCACGCATCAGAAGCGATCAAGGCGCTGTATATCCCCAAGCTGGTGTCGGGTGAATGGAACGGGACCATGAATCTGACAGAGCCACAGGCCGGGTCAGATGTGGGCGCATTGCGGACCAAAGCCGAACCAAATGGCGACGGCACCTACGCAATCACGGGTCAGAAAATCTATATCAGCTGGGCCGATAACGATTTTACGGAAAATGTCTGCCATCTGGTCCTTGCGCGCTTGCCTGATGGGGTTGCGGGGACAAAGGGTATCAGCCTTTTCATGGTGCCCAAACTGATCCCGGATGCCGATGGCAATCCGGGTGAAAAGAATGACCTGCGCGTCGTCAGCCTCGAACACAAGATGGGCCTGCACGGCTCGCCTACTGCGGTCATGGAATATTCCGGTGCCAAAGGTTGGCTTGTCGGCGAAGAGCACGGCGGCATGGCAGCGATGTTCACAATGATGAACAACGCGCGGCTCGGTGTGGCCGCCCAAGGCGTGGGTGTGGCCGAGGGGGCTTATCAACACGCGCTTGCCTACGCGCAGGACCGCAAGCAGGGCAAAGCAGGTGGGACCGGCACGATCATCGAACATGCTGACGTGCGTCGCATGCTCACCACGATGAAAGCTGACACATTCGCTGCGCGGGCCATCTGCCTGATGAATGCGGTCGCCATCGACATGGCGCTGGCCACTGGCGACGCTGGTTGGGACGCGCGCGCAGCCTTCCTGACACCCATCTCCAAGGCGTTTGGGTCGGATGTCGGTTGTGAAGTTTCAGCCACCGGCATTCAAGTGCACGGCGGCATGGGCTTTATTGAAGAAACCGGTGCGGCCCAATACGCCCGCGACGTCCGGGTGGCGACGATCTATGAGGGCACGAACGGCATTCAGGCCATGGACCTTGTGGCCCGTAAACTGATGGATGGCGGTGAGGCCGCGTTCCGCCTGCTCGAAGAGGTCGAACAAGGGGCTGAGGCCGCGAAATCCACCTATCCCGAACTGGCCGAAGCCGTTTGGCAGTCAGCTGAGTCCTTGCGCGAAGCAACCGAATGGCTGGTGTCACAATCCGATCTCAATGAACGCTTTGCCGGGGCCGTGCCTTATCTGCGCGCCTTTGCCCGTGTTCTTGGCGGCCATGTCCATCTGAAAAGTGCCGTTTCAGGAGATGCCGCACGGCAGCGCCTTGCGACGTTCTACATCAAGCGGATGCTGCCAGAGCATATTGGCCTTCTTGCCCATGCGCGCGAAGGGGCAGGCGACTTGATGTCGATCTCCGCAGATGATTTAGCGGCGTAATGGACGACCAGACACGCGGCATTCGCTACCCATTTCCTGATATCCCCCAAGAGGGTGAAGCCGTTGAAATCGCAAGCGGCATCCTTTGGATGCGTCTGCCGCTGCCCATGGCGCTGGATCATGTGAATGTCTACGCGCTGGATGACGGTGATAGCTGGACCGTGATCGACACCGGCTTTGCCAGCAAACGCAGTCGCGCGATCTGGCAGAAACTGATGGATGGGCCTTTGGCGGGCAAACCTGTTGGCCGTGTCGTCGTGACCCACCACCACCCCGATCACGTTGGCCTTGCCGGGTGGTTCATGCAGCAGGGCGCGTCTTTAGCCATGCCACGCACCGGCTGGCTGATGGCACGGATGCTGACGTTTGACGTGCAAGACGTGCCCAACGCTGAAAGCCTTTTGTTCTACAAACGCGCAGGCATGGATGCAGATGTGTTCGCCAAACGCAGCGTCGAACGCCCTTTCAACTTTGCCGATTGCGTGACCTCCCTGCCTTTGGGGTATTCGCGCCTTGTAGACGGCGACACCATCACCATGGGTGGGCGCGTTTGGGATATCCGGATGGGCAACGGACATGCGCCAGAACACGCAACATTCTGGAGCAGGGACGACAGTCTCGTGATTGGCGGGGACCAGCTGTTGCCTTCGATCAGCCCGAACCTTGGCGTCTACCCGACCGAGCCCGAGGCCGATCCTGTCAGCGATTGGATCGCATCATGCCAGCATTTCCAGACCTTTGCAGATGACAGCCTACTCGTCCTGCCCGGACACAAGCTGCCCTTTACCGGCCTTGCCACCCGGTTGCGGCAACTGATCGAAAATCACGAAGGGGCGCTAGCGCGATTGCGCGACTATCTGGACACGCCGAAGAGCGCGGGCGAATGCTTCGTTCCGCTTTTCAAGCGCAGCATTCAGGGTGGCGAATACGGATTGGCACTGGTCGAGAGTGTCGCCCACCTCAACCACTTGCATCAGGCCGGTCTGGTCACGCGGGATTTGCGTGAAGACGGGGCTTATGTCTTTCAAAAACGCTGAGGCGTCCGCCTCATGCGGCCCAAGCCTCGGCCAACGGCACCATCTCGGTCCCCTGCCCCGTCACCTTGCAAAGCGTATCAGGCGGCACAGCCTGCCAGCGGTCCACAACGCCGCACAGCGGCTCGGATGCCACCGCGCGTCCCCCGTGGTCCAACACGTCAGACACATAGAGTGTGGGTGGAAAGGCGTTCGACGCATGGCGGAACCCGTAAAGGCTCTCGCCATCGGAAAAGACGCACGTCAGCTTGATTGGTCCCGCGTCATCCGCAGGCCCGATGGCATCCAGAGTTGCCCGAAGTGCCGCCTGTGGATCTTCGTCCAGCCCATTTGCCAAGAGGGTGAGAAAGATCATCTCACTATCGGTGGTGCCGCGCAGATGATCAAACAGATGCTCTGGCAAAGCGGCCATCAACCGGCGCCGGATCGTTTTGAAATGAGGCAGCTGCCCGTTGTGACAGAACGACCAGCGGCCATATGTGAAGGGGTGACAGTTGACCCGTGTCGTTTCCCCCACTGTCGAGGCACGGATATGGGCAATGAACAATGGTGACTGCACCATCCGGCAAAGACTGGTCAGGTTGTCATCGGCCCAAGCAGGCAGCACATCGCGGTAAAGCCCCAACGCCCCACGGTCGTCATACCAGCTGATCCCAAACCCATCACCGTTTACAGCCAGCTTGGCCTCTGTCGCGTGCTGGCTTTGCGCCAGCAAGGAATGGGCCGGACGCACGATTATATTTTCAAGCGGGATCGCGGGTCCCATATAGGCAGCAATGCGGCACATCTCAGTGACGGCTCTCCATCTTGGCGGTCAAGCGTTTGAGAATACGGCTGGCCGTGGTTTCGCACGCGGCGGGGATCACGGCATGCACCAATGCCGCCATCCCGGCAACAGTTAGCCAAAACGCAAAGCTGAGGGCAAAGCGCATGTGTTGGAAATAGGTTTCATCGACCGACGCAGGGTGATCGAGGAAAACGGACTGGACAAGGCTCTTGGATTGGGGGGAATGGGTCTGATCGGACACGAGTGCTCTCCTGGCTGGCAACTCATGGTAATATGCCCAGCGCCACCCCCAAAAACATCCCAATCATTGCTGTTACTTCACAGCTTCTTGTGACATTATCCCAACTATGAACCATGACTTCGACAAGATAGACCGCGCCATCCTCAACGCCCTGCAACGCGATGCGAGCCTTTCCGTTGATGAGGTCAGTGCGCTGGTGAACCTTTCGCGCAATGCCTGCTGGCGACGGATCAAACAGCTTGAAGAAAACGGGATCATCAAAGGACGTGTGGCTCTGGTCGATCCAGCAAGTGTCGGCGTGCCGTTGACGGCGATGGTCCTGATCCGCACGAACAAACACGACGAAATGTGGATGAAAGACTTCCAATCCGCCTTGCAGGCTTTTCCCGAAGTTGTGGGGGCATATCGCATGACGGGCGATCTTGATTACGTGTTGCGGGTCCGTGTGGCGGACGTGCCTGCCTATGATACCTTTTACAAGCGACTGACATCACGGATTTCTGTCTCGGATATCTCTGCCAGTTTCGTTATGGAGGAAATCAAGGAAACAACAGCGGTGCCGCTATGACAGAAAAAATGGAAATCGAAACCTCGGCTGAAATCTTGGAAAACGACGTCCTGCCCAAGAGCCGCGAAGTCCACACAGATCCAGAGGCCAAACCTGTCGCGGCAGAAACACTGCCCAAAGCACTGGCCGAACCTGTGACCAAGAAAAGCCCTGCGCAATGGGCCTATGAGCGGATCATCCTTTATATCCAGAACTTTGAAAAGCAGCTCGACAACGATCATGAGGTCGGCATGGGGCTGACCGGTGGCGATACCGGCGTGATCCGCATCGAAGGGTTGGGCTACTATGACCCTGACATCATCACTTACTATGGGATCAATCAGGCCGGCGCCAAAACCCAACTGATCCAGCATGTCAGCCAATTGAACGTCTCGCTTGTGGCCAGCCCAAAGCATGTCGACCAACCCGAACCCAAGCGGATCGGCTTCCAATTGGCAACTGCACTGGAACGCGAGGATGATGCGACCGCCTGACCGCGTGACATCCGAAAATGAATCATCTAAAGCTACGAAAATTCTCATGTTGAGGGAGCAACATCATGGCTGAGCACAAGCACGGCGAAATGGACATTTCGGTTCAGGAAAAGACCTTTGAAGGTTTCATGAGCATGACCACGAAGGCAACGATCGGTATCGTTATCTTCCTCATTTTCCTGGCCCTCGTCGCCGCCTAAAGCAGTGGACCGGCGCCGTTTTCTGATCGGCCTGCCGTTGGGCCTGTCGGCCTGTGCCGCGCAAGAGGTCTGGGCACCTGATGACATCGTGTCACGTGCCATCTACAGCGACCCTAGCCGGTCCTATCTGACGCTTTACACAATGAAAAACGTGGACTCCGGCAACGGGGCCCACACTGCCTTGCTGATCAACGGCAGCCAAAGGGTGTTGTTCGACCCCGCCGGTAGTTGGCAGCAAGATGTCATGCCTGAGCGTAATGACGTGCTGTTCGGTGTCACACCACGGCTTGAAAACCTCTATGTCAGCTTCCACGCACGGATTACCTATTACGTCGTCGGCCAAACCATAGACGTCAGCCCTGACGTTGCGGAAACAGCCATGCGTCTGGCTATGGCAGCAGGACCAGTGCCGCAGGCCAACTGCGCCCGCGTGACCTCTCGCATCCTCCAACAACTGCCAGGGTTTGAAAGTATCCGTGTGTCATGGGGGCCAAACCGCGTTTCTGAGGATTTTGGCGCACTGCCCGGTGTCACCACACTCGAATACCGTGAAGGCGACGCGGACGACAAAACGATTGCAGCCGCCGAAATTGCCGCCCTCCTCAGAGGAGAGTAGCGATCCCCATCGCCGCATAGAGCGTGACCGCCCCACCCAGAATAGCCCAAAGCACGTTGCGGGTCCAAACGCCGATCAACACGGTGGCCACCGCAGCCAGGGCCCTTACCGGATCAAAAACACCACCCGTTGCCTGTGGCCAGATCACGAGCGGGGCAACCATACCGGGCAGCACCGCCACGGGCGTATAGCGCAACAGTCGCAAGACAAAGCTTGGCATCGGGCGATCACCGATCAGCCCCAGAAACGAGAACCGGATCAGAAAAGTCCCAATCCCCATGACGATGATGATCGTCCAGATTTCGGTCGCTGAATATGTCATGCCTTGCGCCTTTCCATCCAGATCTCGACCAAGGCACCGGTCAGCATCGCACTGCCTGCCGCGATCAAAAGGCCCGTACCTGCGGGCATGCCCACCAAAGCGATCCCCACACTGACCGAGACAGTCGCTGCGGCGACATGGGCCAGTGACTTCAACATCGGCGCGACCATGGCGAGGAACATGATAGGCATAATGAAATCGAGGGCCCAAGCCTCAGGGATGGCCTGCCCTGCAATGATCCCGACGAGTGTCATACCAAACCAGAATGGCGTAATCGGCGTGGCCACTCCTAGAAAATAGGACACGCGATCCTTGACTGACATCTCGGGCCGCGCCTCATAGCGGGCGATGGATGTGATATAGGTCTGGTCGAAATTCAGATAGGCAATGCAGGCGCGCTGCCACAGTGGGGCGGACCCGAGATACGGCACAAGCGAGGCTGAATACATCGCCATACGCAGATTGACGGCCAAGGCCGCGAGCAACACAAATGCGATACTGGCATTCTCGACCATCAACTGGATCGCGGCAAACTGTGCAGCCCCGGCAATCACCAGAATTGTAAAGCCCATCGCCTGCGCCAGCGTCAGCCCCGCATCAGTGGCGATCACCCCAAAAAGTGTCGCGAAAGGGATCGCCATCAGAATAAATGGCGTCCCGTCACGCACACCGGCCCAATAGGCCGATTTGGCAGGTGTTTTCGCTGTGGAAACCGTCATTGCTTTGTCCTAGCCTAAGCGCGCTGCGCTAGGCTTTACCCCAATGACGCAAGGAATGGCAATTGGCTCAAATTCGGGACATCTCGGGTTATCTCATCGCCCCTGATCCGGCTGCTGCGCGGCTGACACGGGCGGTGAAAGGCACCGACCAAAACGGGGTCGCGGTTGATCTTGCAGTGGTCGAAGAGCGGCCGCTCACCATTTATCTGAATTCTCAGGAAATCGTCACCGCGATGACCATCGGGGACTACCCGCAGTATTTGGCGCTGGGGTTCTTGCGCAATCAGGGCATGCTCAAACCCGATGATACCATCACTGGCGTTGACTACGACGAAGAGCTCGAAACGGTTGTCGTGCGGACGCAGGCGCAAACAACTTACGAAGACAAGCTCAAGAAAAAGACGCGCACCAGCGGATGCGCTGTGGGCACCGTGTTCGGGGACATGATGGAAGGGTTGGAAGGCGTCACCCTGCCCGCAACGCCCGTCAAGACCTCGGACCTCTATGCGCTTTCAGCCAAGATCAACCGGACGCCTTCTCTCTATCTTGCCGCGGGTGCGATCCACGGCACGATTCTGTGCAAGGACGACCAACCCTTGGTCTATATGGAGGACGTCGGACGCCACAACGCAGTCGATAAGATCGCAGGCTGGATGTTGTCCGAAGGTGTCAACGCGGACGACAAGATCCTCTACACGACCGGACGGCTGACCTCTGAAATGGTCATCAAGACAGCGATGATGGGCATTCCAGTGCTGGCCTCACGGTCCGGCTTTACGGCATGGGGCGTGGAAATCGCACAACAGGTCGGCCTCACGCTGATTGGGCGCATGAAGGGACAGCGTTTTGTGTGTCTGGCCGGCGAAGCGCGGCTGATCCGCGATGCAGACCCGTCTCAAATCGCGGACGAGCCGCGCAGAGCGGGCCGAAAGGGGGCCACATGATGCGCCTACCATTTCGGAGAGTGCGCCTGCGCCCGCAACAGGTGTCGACTGCAGGATGAAGCAACCCTTAGGTGTCATACTGGCTGGCGGCCAAGCCACCCGCATGGGCGGTGGCGACAAGGGCCTGCTGGCATTGGGCGAGGGGACCATCCTTGGTCAGGTCATCGCACGGCTGGAACCACAGACATCTGGCCTTGCACTCAACGCGAACGGCGACCCTGCACGCTTCGCCAGCTTTGGGCTGCCGGTGATCGCAGATAGCATCCCCGGTTTCGCCGGACCTTTGTCAGGTGTTTTGGCGGGCCTCGACTGGGCGGCGCAGCAAGGGGCCGAGCACATTGTCACTGCCGCTGCGGATACACCGTTCTTTCCCTGCGATCTGGTGCCGCAACTGCTGTTTGCAGCCGAAAACGCCGGCACCGACCTCGCGCTCGCCCGAACATCAGATGGACGGCACCCCACCTTCGGGCTTTGGCCCACGCGCCTGCGAGACGATTTGCGAATGGCCTTGAATGACGGTTTACGCAAAGTTGTGCTCTGGACCGACAAGCATGGCGGGACGATGGCAGATTTTTCTGACGATGCAGCCTTCTTTAACGTGAATACGCCAGAAGATTTGGCAACAGCAAAGGCGATGCTATGAAGGTCTTCGGCGTGACAGGCTATAAGAATGCTGGCAAGACAGGCCTGTTGGAACGGCTCGTGACCGAAATTACAGCGCGCGGCAAAAGCGTGTCGACCATCAAGCACGCCCACCACAGTTTCGACATCGATCACCCCGGCAAAGACAGCTACAGGCATCGGGACGCAGGCGCACGCCAAGTTTTACTCTCATCGCGGGCGCGCTGGGCGCTGATGACAGAATTACGCGGCGATGACGAAGCGACATTGGCCGATCTGCTGGCCCGCCTTGACCCGGTCGATCTGGTACTTGTTGAAGGCTACAAACGCGACAACCACCCCAAGATCGAAGCCTACCGCGCTGAAATGCGCCATCCGCTGATTGCAACAGAAGATGACACGATCCGCGCGGTTGCCAGCGACACGGCTCTTGCACTCAAACAACCGGTATTCGACCTTAACGACACCAAAACCATCGCGGATTTCATCCTGTCAGAGGTCGGCTTGTGAATTTCGATACCGTGCTCATGGTGGATTGGTCAGGGGGAAACGACCGTGGGGCGACCCCAAAAAAAGACGCAATCTGGGTCTGCGCTGCGCGGGGCAACGTGGTGGATGCACCGGTGTACTTGCGCAACCGCCAAGAGGCCGAAAACTGGATCACAGGTTTTCTGACCGCTGAACGGCTGGCAGGACGTAAAGTGCTCGCCGGATTTGACTTTGCTTTTGGGTATCCAGCTGGGTTCGGGCGGGCGCTGACCGGCAGCGATGATCCTTTTGCAGTGTGGGATTGGCTGGCGGCGCACGTCGAAGATGCGCCCGACAGCAATAATCGGTTTGATCTTGCAGGGCAGATCAACGGGATGTTCGCAGGTATTGGTCCATTTTGGGGAAACGCCCTGAAACGCGATATTGCCGATCTGCCGCGAAAGGGGTTGGACCGGATCAATCACGGTATGACCGAAAAGCGTCTGGCAGAGGCGCAGGCCAAGGGTGCTTTCCCCGTCTGGCAACTTTCCGGGGCGGGCGCTGTTGGAAGCCAGGTCATCATGGGCCTGCCGATGCTGGCGCGTCTACGTTCCCTATTTGCCGGGGAACTCGCGGTCTGGCCCTTTGAGCCTTGCGATAAGCCCATCGCCTTGGTCGAAATCTGGCCCTCGCTGATTGCTGACGTCGTCAACGAGACTCTGCCAGAAGGGCAGATCAAGGACGCACATCAAGTCCAGCTACTGGCCCAGACCATTGCGCGGATGGACGCGACAACCCTGCAGAACATGCTTGATGTGCCCGCCAATGCCGAAGGATGGATTTTTGGGTTGGGTCATGAACAGACCCTCGCCCCCTTGGCGCGCGAGAGCATGGGGCCTCCGATGCTGAAGAACGATTGTTTTGCCATGCCGCAAGGGGCGCATTGGACACCTGTTGCAGAGGCACTGGCGCACCTGCAATCCCATCTCGGCGCAGTGACAACCACCCAAAGCCTGGCGATCGCCGATGCAGCCGGTCGCTTTCTGGCCGAAGACGTCACCGCGGCGCGCGCGCATCCGCCAGCGCCCAATGCTGCCGTCGATGGCTACGGGTTCGCAGGTCCCGCACCAGACGGATTGCAAAGCCTGCCTCTTGTCGACGGTCGCGCCGCGGCAGGCGTGCCCTATGACGGTATCGTCCCCGCAGGCCATGCGATCCGTATCCTGACGGGTGCCAACATTCCAAAGGGTGTCGATACGGTCGTCCTGCAAGAAGACGTGCGTGTCGCTGATGGTCAGGTCAGTTTCCGCGGCCCACTGAAACACGGGGCAAATGCACGGGACGCGGGCGAAGACATGCAGCAAGGACAGGTGATCTGTCCAAAGGGCAGACGTCTGACAGCCGGTGACATCGGGATGATCGCCGCCGCCGGAGTTGGCAAGGTCACGGTCCACAAGCCACTGCGGGTCGGCATCCTGTCAACCGGCGACGAACTGGTGCCCGCCGGTGAGCCCGCCTCGGCAGGCCAGATCTTTGACGCCAACGGACCAATGCTCGCCAGTCTCATCGAAGGGTGGGGATATCAGGTCGTGCGATTGGGCCGCGCGCCTGACAACCGCGAAGCGCTGCGCGCCATGCTTGACGATGCCAGCACGCGGTGTGATGCGATCCTGACATCTGGGGGGGCATCGGCAGGTGCAGAGGATCACGTCTCTGCGCTGTTGGCGGATACAGGCAGCTTCGCGCTATGGCGGATCGCGATGAAACCTGGACGGCCTCTCGTGCTGGGGATGTGGAACGGGACGCCTGTCTTCGGGCTGCCGGGTAATCCGGTGGCGGCGATGGTCTGCGCTTTGGTCTTTGCCCGGCCAGCGATACGGGTGCTGGGTGGCGGCGACTGGCAGGAGGCACAGCACTACATGCTGCCTGCAGCCTTTTCCAAAACCAAGAAGGCGGGACGGTCAGAGTATCTGCGCGCACGCATCAACAACGGAAAGGTCGAGATTTTTGCCTCAGAAGGGTCAGGGCGCGTCTCGGGCCTGTCATGGGCAACAGGGCTCGTGGCGCTCGATCCCCCAGCCCTTTCCATCCACGAAGGCGATCTGGTCAAATACATCCCCTTTGCAGAGAGTGCGTTGTGAAGATCACCGTTGGTATCCCGCAAAAGGACCGTGACGACGCCGCCTCCCTCTATTGGGAGGCCTTTGGCGAAAAACTGGGGTTTTCGCTTGGACCCAAATACCGCGCGATCAGGTTCATCCGTTCGGTCCTGCGCCCCGATCACGGGGTCTGCGCACATGATGAGAATGGCCGTCTCATTGGTGTTGCAGGCTTTAAGACATCCGAAGGTGCACTTGTTGGGGGCGATTTTCGCGATCTTCGCCGAGTTTATGGCTGGGTGGGGGCGGGAATCCGCATCGCACTGCTGGCTGCACTCGAACGCGACACCGAGAACGAACGGTTCCTGATGGATGGTTTGTTCGTTGCGCAAGAGGCCCGCGGCCAAGGGGTAGGCACCGCCCTGCTGGATGCAATTGCCGCCGAGGCCAAACGGCGCGGATACCGCCAAATTCGGCTGGATGTTGTTGACACCAATGCGCGGGCCAAATCGCTTTACCTGCAAGAGGGGTTCCGAGAGCTCAAGACCGAGAAAATCGGATTGCTACGTTACGCTTATGGATTCACAGCTGCCACTTCGATGGTGCGCGATCTCTACCCTGAACCAATCAGCGCACCTGCTGCAAAGACCAACGCACCGCCCAACACGACCTGAAAAACGGCCTTCATAAAGGGCGTTTGCATATAACGGTTCTGAATCCATGCGATTGCCCAAAGCTCAACAAAAACGACGACCAATGCAATTGCCGTAGCGGTCCAGAAATCGGCAATCAGATAGGGCAGCGCATGCCCCATCCCACCGATTGTCGTCATGATGCCCGAGGCAAACCCACGTTTGATTGGCGAACCGCGCCCTGAAATCTGCCCGTCATCGGACGCGGCTTCGGTAAATCCCATCGAAATACCAGCGCCAACAGATGCAGCCGTCCCGACCAAAAAGGTTGTCCACGTGTCTTGCGTCGCAAAGGCGACAGCAAAGATCGGCGCGAGTGTCGACACTGATCCGTCCATCAAACCCGCTAGGCCCGGCTGGACCCAGGTCAGGACAAACTGTCGGTGGGCGGCGGCATCCTCTTCGGCACGACGATCTGCGGTCAGATGGGTCTCGGCCAAGGATTGGGCCGTTGTGGAATGGGCCCCTTCAGCAGCAGCCAGATCGCCAAGCAACGCCCTTGTGGCCGCGTCTTCTGTGCGTGCCGCAGCCAAAACGTAGAAGCGCTCTGCGTCACGCTCCATTTGGGCTGCTTCGGCCCTGATCCGCTCAAGGCTTTGATTTTCAACAAGCCAGTGCGGGCGACGTGCATAAAAACCGGAAACATGTTCCCTGCGAATGAGCGGAATGGTGTCACCAAAGCGCATGCGGAATAGCCCCAACAACCGTTGGCGATGCGTATCTTCTTCTTCCGCCATCCCATCAAAAACGGCGGCAGATGCGGGAAACTCGGCGCGTAAATGGGCGGCGTAGCCGCGATAGATGCGGGCATCGTCCTCTTCAGAAGAAATCGCGAGGGCAAGGACCTCTTTCTCAGACAGATCACTGAACTGACGGCGGTGACTGAACCAGCGCATAGCTATCCCCTAGTTTAGAATGGTTCTAAGATACTACCTTAAGAAGCGGCGACAAGACAAAAAAATGAACCGATAGTTTACTTTACCTATTGCAAAATGAACTGAACGGTTTAGTTAACCTGTATCGCATTTGAGAAGAAAGGAAACGCAAATGTCTCGTACACTGCTTGCTCTCTCCGCCGCCGCTGTTATCGGGGCCGCGGCTCCTGCTGCCGCCTTCAACGTGGCTGTCGATTTTCCAACACTCACCTATCCAACCGTGACAAAACCGGACGTCAGCCAAGGCTGCACCGATCTGGACGTCACAAAACCGGTCTGCACACCAACCTCACGGTGAGCAACGCACGACGAGGCCTCTTTTCTCCCTGTCCCCTTTCGAGGCCTCGTCGTCGCAATCCGTTTGCGTGGGTAAACCGTTCAGTTTATGTTTCTCACAAGGTGGAGGGACCCATGCCCGACGGGACGATAGAACCCAAAAAAGGCCGAAAGTTTGATCAGGTGCTCGAAGGGGCCCGCCAAGTCTTTATGTCTGATGGGTACGAAGGGGCGGCGGTCGATGACATTGCCAAGGTCGCCGGGGTCTCAAAGGCAACGCTCTACAGCTATTTTCCAGACAAACGCTTTTTGTTCATGCAGGTCGCCAAGACCGAATGCGCAAGACAGGCCGACCATGCCATCGAGACAATAGACCTAGAGGCACCGGTCAAGCAGGTGCTTTGCGCGATCGCATCGGAAATGATCGACTTTATCACCTCTGACTTCGGCAAGCGGATTTTCCGGATCTGCGTCGGCGAAAGCGACCGCTTCCCCGAACTGGGACGCGAATTCTACGAAAGCGGCCCGCTCTTGGTGCGCACGCGACTGGTCGAATACTTTCACAAGGCCGCTGCGCGGGGCGAATTGGCAATCGACGATTTTGAACTGGCCGCAGAGCAGTTCCACGAATTATGCAAAGCCGACATCTTTCCGCGCATGGTTTTTAACATGGACGATACGTTTACAGACGCCGAAAGGAAACGCGTCATGAACGGTGCGGTTGAGATGTTTCTGGCGCGGTATGGTGCCTAGGCTTTGCGTCGCACCTGCAACTGACCGTCAATCGCCTTAAGCTCGAACTGACCAGAACTGCGCAAAACATCACTAAGTTTGGCACTTCCATAAGTGCGCGGATCGAAATCCGGAAAGGCCCGCGTCACATATTGACCGACCGCGCCCAGATGATACCAATCTGCTTCCGGGTCAATGCTACGCATTGCTTTCAAGACGACCGGAACAAGCTTTGATGGTGGCTGTTTTGTCGACTTTTGATGCGCTGCTTCTGACGACTTCTTTTTTGCAGTTGGCGTATCACTTTCCTCAGTCTCAACAATATTCTCGATCAAAATAAAGCGGTTGCACACATTCCGTAGACTTGCGGGAACCTTCGCTTCACCGATCCCGATGACTTCGACACCTTCTTCACGCAAACGGATAGCCAGCGCCGTAAAATCACTGTCGGAAGACACCAAAACAAAACCATCGAACCGGCCGGTCGAAAGTATGTCCATCGCATCAATTACGAGACCAATGTCGCTGGCGTTCTTCCCTTTCGTGTTTGCCGTTTCCTGGCTCAGGACGAGGCCCAGGTCCGCCGCCTCCACTTTCCACTGTGCCAATCCTTGATTGGACCAATCACCGTAAACGCGCCTGAGGGCAGGTTCGCCAAAGGTTGTGATCTCACGCATAATCGCACCAGCGTATTTCGCGGGTACATTGTCGGCGTCAATCAACACCGCCAGCAGCATACGTTTGTCAGGCAAGGGCTTGTCCCACTCCAATGAAAATGAGGATGCGCATGAGAGAAAATAGTCCAACCACGCGCTGGACCATATCGCTAACTCAACACGGTGCTAAAACTCAACAACTGCACGGATCGATTCGCCTGCGTGCATCAAATCAAACCCTTTGTTGATATCATCAAGGCTGAGCGTGTGAGTGATCATTGGATCGATTTCGATCTTGCCCTGCATATACCAGTCGACGATTTTCGGGACATCTGTCCGGCCCGAAGCCCCCCCGAATGCAGTGCCGCGCCAGCTGCGCCCCGTGACAAGCTGGAAAGGACGGGTTGAAATCTCTGCTCCGGCAGGGGCGACACCGATGATGATGCTCTCGCCCCACCCTTTGTGCGCTGCTTCCAACGCGGTGCGCATCACGTCCACATTCCCCGTCGCGTCAAAGGTGTAGTCCGCACCGCCACCTGTGAGTTCCACAAGATGCGCAACCATGTCGCCTTGCACGTCTTTGGGGTTTACGAAATCGGTCATCCCGAAATGCTTGGCCATCTCGACCTTGCCGGGATTGAGATCGACGCCGACGATCTGATCTGCACCGGCAAGGCGCAAACCCTGGATCACGTTCAGGCCAATGCCACCCAATCCAAAGACGATGGCACGACTGCCAATCTCGACCTTGGCGGTGTTGATCACGGCGCCAATGCCCGTGGTAACGCCGCAACCAATGTAGCAAATCTTGTCGAATGGGGCGTCTTCGCGGACTTTGGCCAGGGCAATCTCGGGCAAGACCGTATGGTTGGCAAATGTCGAGCAGCCCATGTAGTGCAAGATCGGCGTGCCATCGAGCATTGAAAAACGCGACGTCCCATCCGGCATCACGCCTTGCCCTTGGGTCGAGCGGATTTTTTGGCACAGGTTCGTTTTTGGGTTCAGGCAATACTCGCACTCGCGACATTCGGGCGTATAGAGCGGGATCACATGATCGCCCGGCTTCAGGCTTGTCACGCCCTCGCCGACTTCCACGACGACGCCCGCCCCTTCATGACCCAGAATGGCCGGAAACATACCTTCAGGGTCCGCACCGGACAGCGTGAACTCATCGGTATGGCAAATCCCGGTTGCCTTGATCTCGACCAGAACCTCACCGGCCTTCGGGCCTTCTAGGTTTACTTCCATCACCTCGAGCGGTTTGCCCGCCTCAAGTGCCACAGCCGCGCGTGTCCGCATCTTGCGTCCTCCCTCTTTGTTGCCCCGACGATCAGATAAAGCCGAGGCAAATTCAACCACGGACTTAAGGTCGGGTTGCAATCAGGGGCGAAAACGCGAGACAGTAGACTATGAT
The DNA here is from genome assembly GCA_964385035.1 of uncultured Loktanella sp. GTDB lineage: Bacteria > Pseudomonadota > Alphaproteobacteria > Rhodobacterales > Rhodobacteraceae > Yoonia. The sequence continues at coordinate 13,389 of CAYLMZ010000009.1, read as the reverse complement.
GAAACGCTTGCTCTGCCTTTTCTTGCTTGCGGCCTGCACGCAGGCGCAGACGCCACAGCCCACCCCGGTGCCGCCTGCGGCAGAGGACACCTGCAATGCATCTGAATATGCAATGCTTGTCGGCGAGGACGCGACAACGCTGGAACGGGTTTTGCTTTTGGGGAAAGTGCGCGTGATCAGACCGGGACAGCCCGTCACCATGGACTTCCTGCCGGACCGGATCAACTTTATGATCAACGCGCGCAATGAGATCGCACAAATCACTTGCGGCTAGGTCTAAGCTATTTGGAAAAGTGCTCCCGGTGCCGCGAACTGGGTGGGGGCTATTTGCCACGACACCGGGAACTAGCGTTTTGCTATGCTCTAAAGGTGGAGGCGCGATGTGTTCCGAGTGAGTAGGGTTTGCGGCAGAGGCGTGATGATTTTTGGGCAGAAGCAAGGCGGCGCACAGCATCAGACCCTTATCTACTTGATTTTATGCGCAGGCGGCGCAACTCTGAAGCATGACAGTGCAATCCCCCTCACAATTTCAGGCACCACAACAGACCGCCTTTGACCGCCGGGAACTGAATGTGATTCTCGGGCTCTATGGCCGCATGGTGGCAGCCGGAGAGTGGCGGGACTACGGGCTGTCGCACTTGCGTGATGTCGCGGTTTTTTCAGTGTTCCGGCGCACAGCCGAACACCCGCTCTACCGGATTGAGAAGCGCCCGAAACTGCGGCTCCGCCAAGGACAGTATTCTGTCATCGGAATGGACGGTCAAATCCTCAAGCGTGGCAACGACCTGCGGCAGGTCCTGCGTGTACTGGAACGCAAACTCATCCGGGCGGTCGACTAAAGGTCATAGCCGCTTGGTTGCGATCACCGGTCCATCACCTTGGGCCTCGATGCGCAAAATGGCGCTCTCGATCGGTTCGTAGACAGTCGCCATGTGGTGCGCATTGGCATGGATCAACGTGTCGGGATCGACCATCAACCCGACATGCCCTTTCCAAAAAACCAGATCACCGCGCTGAAAAGGACCCGCGACATCAGACCCCAAAGCGTCACGTTGCATATCACTGTCAGCCGGGCAGATGATGCCACAGGCGCGCAGGCCAGCGGAAACAAGGCCGGAACAATCCAACCCCAGACTAGAGTTCCCACCCCAAAGATACGGCACACCAAAATGCAACTGTGCGACAGTCACCGGATCGGACATGGGGCGGTCAAGTCCTCGCAGGTGCTTTTTCGGCACAAACCCGGCATCGGTCTCATAAAACTTGCGCCGCTCATCAGTCACTGTGACGCGCGCGCCAAAAGGAAGATGTGCCAAATCGGGCGATTTGAAATCCTCTGCGGCATAGGCGTGCGTTGCGAGTGTTGCCACAAAATGCGTCGGTGCCCTGAGCGGACCTAATTGGGCTGTTT
>CAYLMZ010000009.1:0-11878 GCA_964385035.1 uncultured Loktanella sp. | reverse complement strand
GTTTGCAGATAGCCGACATATCCGTCAGACGCCTGCACAAAGGACCAACCGGCAAGATCTTCGAAAACGGTGACCGCTGCCCCGCGCAACAGCTGCCGGTCCCGCGGACCGTCGGCGGTGGCACATAGATCGGCCACGGGCACAGTCACCGTCATGGACCACCCTGCCAGATAGCGGTCCGCATCCACCTGCCCTGCCAGGGCCAAAGCGGCAACCCGCCCGTTGGCTGGTGTGAGCCGCCTGTCCGTCACAGATCAAGGAGGTCTGGCAAGGCGTCCAGCACAGCGCGCGCACCCATACCCACGCCACCCTTAGGGCGCGAGGGTTTCGTGCTTGGCTGCCAGCCGTAAATGTCGAAATGCATATACGGGCTTTCGACAAAGCGGCGCAAAAACAAAGCCGCCGTGATGCTTCCGGCCATCCCACCGGCAGGCGCATTGTCCAGGTCAGCAATTCCCGGCTCAATCATCTCTTCATAAGGATCATGGAACGGCATGCGCCAGACAGGATCAGCCACGCGCGCCGCGGCCTTGGAAAGGGCCGCAGCAGCCGCGTCATCATCGGTGTAGAAAGGTGAAAGATCAGGCCCCAATGCCACACGCGCCGCACCCGTCAGCGTCGCCATCGAGATCACCAGATCGGGGTCATCTTCGTCAGACAGGGTCAGCGCATCAGCCAGAACAAGTCGTCCTTCGGCATCGGTATTGTTGATCTCAACCGTCAGGCCCTTGCGGGATGTCAGGATATCTTGCGGCCGGAACGCATTGCCGCTGATACTGTTTTCAACTGCCGGGATCAAAACCCGCAACCGCAACGGCAGATCCAGCGCCATGATCATATGCGCCAGCCCCAAAACCGTCGCGGCACCTCCCATATCTTTTTTCATCAGACCCATCGATCCACCGGGCTTGATGTTCAGACCGCCCGTATCAAAGCAGACGCCTTTCCCAACCAACGTCAGTTGTGGCCCGGCCTTGCCCCAACGCATATCAAGCAACCGGGGCGCACGGTCAGAGGCGCGGCCAACGGCGTGGATCATCGGAAAATTCGCCATGACCAGATCATCACCAACAATCACGTTGAGCGATGCATCATGTTCACTAGCCAAAGCCCGTGTCGCCTCTTCAAGTTCGGCAGGTCCCATGTCTGACGCGGGGGTATTGATCAGTTCCCGCGTGAGCGCCTCTCCGTTGGCGATGACCTCGATCCGGTCAGCGTCGATGCCTTCAGGGGCAACCAACATGGCGCCGTCATCGGCAGGCCCCGAGTAGCGCGTGTATTTGTAACCACTCAAGAGCCAGGCAAGGGCTGCCTCTGACAGTGCGTCACCGGTCAGGCCGCTTTCGATCCGGTACGTCCCGGCCGGCAGTTTTGCCGCCACGCGCCCCATATGAAACCGGCCACGCGCCCTTGCCTTGTCGCTTCCATAGCCTGCCAGAACACGCCCAACGCGCCCTGCCTCGTCAGGCAACATCACCACTTGCCCCAAGGCAGCCGTAAATCCTTGGGCGTCCAGCCATGCTTGATCCTGCGCGCTCAGCTCTTTGGTGATGTCTGTCAACGCATCGGGTGTGACCACCAGAACAGGCGTGGCATCGGGGGTCGGATCGGCAAAGGTCAGCGGCATGAAAACTCCTTGAGGGTTGTTGGCCACACCCTACCCTGCTGGCCTGCCGCCGCAAGTGGTCACCCTTGCCACATCAAAGTTCGCGCAAGTTCCACACCTCATTCACGGCCATATCAAACCCCCGCTCCAGCCGGGCAACCGTCGCCTCAAGCGCGATGCCATCGGTCTGGGAAAGACAGACGCGGACGTGCCGCGCGCTTGTCGCCACCTCGATCAATCCCATCAACTGCGCCATCAAGGCAATGCGACGGGCTGGCCTTGCCATCATCATCGCATCATGCGCTGCCAATCCACGCTGCAACTGGTCAAGCCGTCGGGCCATATCCTCTAGAAAACGGCAAATCAGATCATCCGCCTCATGTGGGGTCATGCGCCCATACAGCTTTTTGATGGGGCCGGGATCGAAATATGATCGCACGTCGCATGCGAGGTCCACAAAAGAACCCTTCATGATCGGGTCGGCCAAGGGGCGGGAAAGATAAGTCACATTGCTCATGGACCGTGGTATATGCCACATAAGGTTCTCAGAAGGTTGATGACTGACCGAAAAACCTCTCGAATTTTGCAGGAATGCGAATTAAGACGGGCCCAGCGACCGAAAGACGACCCAATGCAATATGCACGCCCCCTGCCATCCTATCTGATCAACCGTTATCGGGGATGGAAGGCCACCGTCTATGCCGAAAACTCCGGCTGGTATCACAGATTAGCCGAAGCAGGCCAGCAGCCCCGATCAATGGTCATTTCGTGCTGCGACAGTCGGGTGCATGTGACCTCGATCTTTGGGGCAGATCAGGGCGAATTCTTTATCCATCGCAATATCGCCAATCTCGTCCCACCCTATAACCCTGACGGGCACCACCACGGCACATCGGCTGCGGTCGAATATGCGGTGACCGGACTGAAGGTGGCGCATCTGATCGTGCTGGGTCATTCCGGCTGCGGCGGTGTCGAAGGGTGTTACAACATGTGCTCGGGCCATGCGCCTGAACTGGAAGAGGCCTCAAGCTTTGTAGGCCGCTGGATGGATATCCTGCGTCCCGGGTTCGAAACACTGCACGAGGGATCAGACGAAGACCGCAAGCGCGAGTTGGAAAAACGGTCTGTTGTGATCTCGCTGGAAAACCTGATGACATTCCCGTTTGTCAAAGAGGCAATCGAGAACGACCGCCTGTCGATCCACGGACTGTGGAATGATATCGGTGAGGGTCTCTTGGAAGGCTACGACCCCAAAGCGGACAGCTTTAAGCCGCTCTAGTTGTCATTCATCCAATCCACCGACTGCATTTCGCGCAACCGGCTTGCGGTCCGTTCAAACTCGAATGTCCCGGTGCCTTCGACGTAAAGCATTTCTGGCGTCGCCGCCGCTGAACAGATGAGCTGCACCTTTGCCTCATAAAGCGCATCAATCAGGGTGACGAAACGCTTCGCCTCGTTGAAGTTGTGACGCGAGAGCGTGGGAATATCCTCAAGGATCAAAACCCGGACCGCGGCGGCGAGGGCCAGATAGTCCGCAGGGCCCAAAGGTTTGCCACACAGATCAAAGAACTTGGCCCGGGCCACGCCATTGTGGAACTGGCGCAATTCAACCTCGCGGCCTTTGACATGCAGGATCAGAGGCTCTGAAGCCCCGCTGCTTAGTCGGGTCCAGATATCTGCAATGGCTGCCCGCGCTGCATCATCGTTGGGGCTGAAATAGCTCTGCGCCCCTGCAAGACGGTCTTGGCGGTAGTCTGTGTCGCTGGCCAGCTCATGCACGACCATACGCTCTTTCAACAGGGCGATGAACGGCAGAAAGAGCTGCCGGTTCAACCCGTCCTTATAGAGATCATCAGGGGGCCTGTTTGATGTGGTGACCACGGTCACGCCAGCGGCAAACAGCGCCTCAAACAGCCGACCGACCAACATCGCGTCGGTGATATCGGTGATCTGCATTTCATCGAAGGCCAGAAACCGGACGTCGGACGCCAGCTTGGCGGCCACCGGGGCAATGGCGTCTTCAACGCCGGTCTTGCGGGCGGCGGCCAGTTCGGCATGGACCCATTGCATAAAGGCATGGAAATGGCGGCGCTGTTTGGGCACCTCAACAAGGTCATACATCAAATCCATCAACATGGATTTTCCGCGCCCGACACCACCCCACATATAAAGGCCCGGGATCGGGTCGGCCGCCTTGCGAAAAAATCCCTTCTTCACAGGTTGGATCAGGGCAGCGCGAACACGCTCAAGCTCTGGCAAGACATTTAGCTGGGCAGGGTCAGGGCGCAATGTGCCTGCATCGACTGCGGTTTGATAGGCATCTTGAACGGTCGTCATGATCGGGTCAGTGCCCACTCCAGCGGGTTAGTCATGCAAGGCTTCACGCAAGGCTTCTGTCAACTGCCGCCCATGCGTGTAAGGCATGGCGTGATCAGCATCTGCAACGACCTCATGCCGGGCGGCGCGGTTCCATTCGGCCAGTTTTCCAAGTGCGGTAAGGGGAATGATCTTGTCTTTGCCAGCCCAGATCGCGATCACACGAATACCCTTGCGCCCCAACTGCATATGCGCATCTTTCTGAACTTCGGTCATGATACCGCGACGGCTGGACAACAGCGCTGGTAGATACCCTTTGCGAGTCAGCTCGCGGCGTTGCGCCTTCAAGGCCTTGTCGATCTGCGGGGTCTGTCCACGCGCAGGAATTGCCCGCCGAATGCGGCTATAAGCAAACAAGGCATGCACCCAATCACCAAGAAGCGGAACAGTGCGACAGAACTTCGAAAAGCGGGATTCGTTCACGACAATGCCAGACGGTGCAAACAGCATAACCTGTTTGACGGCAAATGGATTCTCTTCGGCATAGGCTGTCGCAATGCTCGCACCCATGGAATAGCCCGCTAAGGTAATATCCTCGCGCAGACTCAGATAGGCTAGAAGATCGGATAGCTGCCGCAAGAAAAACGCGCGGTTTTGGGGGCCTTCGGGCGCATCAGAAAGACCACGGCCATAGAGATCGTAGAGCACGACACGATATCCTAACCGGCCCAGCCCTTCGGCAATAGGCTCCATCGCTTCCATAGGCGAGGCGATCCCGTGGATCACAACCGCAACAGGTCCGCGCACAGGGCCCATCCAACGGTAATGTGTGACCCCTTGGGACAGGCGGGCAAAGTCGCCCTCGGCCCCGTGGCGTTCATCAATACCGATGACTTTGCGGCGGCGCTCGATTGAAAAGGGCCAGATAGCAATGACTGCCAGCGTCAATCCCGCAATGGACAGCATATACCACATTCACCAATCACCTCATTCCAATCGCTCAGGCTTTGGTTGTTTATCTGTTTTGCTGCCAGGCTTCCAGTATATATCGGCTTGTCATCAGGTCGAGATGCGCGCCACCCCCGTTCTTAAACAAGGTGATTTCGTCGGATGTATGGCGCTGAAAGCTGTTAAGATCATAGTAGTCGGCGACCACATCCGCTTTGCGAAATGCGCCGGACGCAATCGGGATCTTCAGCTCTCCGATATGGCCGACCGTCGTCTCGTAGCTGTCGACAAACACGCGGGCGCGATTGAGGGCCGCATTATCGACCTCACGCATGTCCGGGCGATAGGCGCCGATCAGGTCAATGTGCTGACCGGGCTGGAGCCAGTCGCCTTTGATGATTGGCTCGGTTGTCATTGTTGCAGATGTGACAATGTCGGCGGCCTTTACTGCCACTTCAAGATCATCGGCAATCGCGACGTCGGGGTGCGCGGCCTGAAACGCCTCTGCCCCTGCGTTGCTGCGATTCCAGATTGTGAACTGCGCATCGGGAAAGGCGGCGCCATAAGCCGCGCGCAGGGAATGCCCGACGGTGCCAGCCCCCACGATCAGGATGTTTTTGCTGTCAGGGCGCGCAAGCCTACGCGCGGCCAAAAGGCTATCCCCCGCCGTCTTCCATTTCGTCACCAAAGCAAAGTCAAGGATCGCCTCAAGCACACCGTCCTTGCCCGAAAAGAGGTTCACCGCCCCGTGGATCGCGGATTTGCCTGCATTGCGGTTCCCGGGGAAGATCGTGGCACATTTGATCGCCAATCCCACCCCCGCAATCCATGCAGAGCGATTGAGCAGCGTGTTGTCGCCTTCATAGAGAAACACATCTGCGACCTCGGCCTTGGGGCCTTCATGACCGGCGGCCAGCGCATCGGTCAGGGCCAGCCAGTCAAGGTTCTTCTGGCCTTCCTCAAAGGGGATCATCACCGTCATTGCGCTTCTCCTTCGGTCAATACACCGGCAGCGACAAGACAGTCAGCCCACCCTTGGGGGTGTTCAAAAAGATGGGTCTGCCAGCCCCGCGCCGCGGCCGCGCGGATGTTGTCGATCCGGTCGTCCGCAAACAGCAGCGCCTCAGGTGCCACACCGCAGTCTGCCTCGACCATCTCATAGATCAGCGCATCAGGTTTGATCACAGCCATATGACCCGAGATGTAGCGGCGGTCGAATTCGGTCAGGAAAGGATAGACGGGTTCTGCGATCTCGAACGTCTGGATGCCGAAATTGGTCAGCGCAAAGACCGGCACACCTTTGGCCCGCAATGCGCGCAACAGCCGAACCGAATGATCTATCGCGGGGGCTGCCATCTCGATCCAGCGGTCATGCCAGATCATCACCTCGTCATGCCAATCAGGATAGGCCTTCGCGGTATCTGCGATCACCTGATGGAAATTCTCGCCCCGATCCACACGATCATTCATCCCGTGCAGATCAATGGCGGCGAACATGGCCTGTCGGCGCTCTGGCCCGATGACACCGTCAAAGAAGCGTTCTGGCTGCCATTCGATCAGCACATTGCCAATATCAAAGACGACGGCCTCTACCTTGGTCATAAACACTCCTTTCTAGCGGCGGATGGGCTTTTGCAGCACCGCGCGCGACTTTTGACTATCCCGCCAGATCATGAACAGCCCAGCGCCAAGGATCAACGCCATACCCACGTAGTCCCAGCCATCGGGGAACTCATCAAATACCAACATGCCCGCGACAACCGACATAGGCAGCGCGAGGTATTCGAAAGGGGCCACAAATGAGGCCTCGGTCACGCGGTAGGCTTGCGAAATCAGGAAGCCCGCCACAGCAATCCCGATCCCGATAATGAGGAAAACCGGATAGTCCGCAGGCTCTGGCCAGACCCAAGCACGCAGCAGGAAATCCAGCGACGGATCCTCCTGACCGCCAAAGCGCCCATCGCCCACCGCCACAAAGAACGCCAGCGAGACAACGATGAACATGATCTGGATGTAAAAGGCCATTGTGGCGGCATTTTCGGTCCCGCCCATCTTGCGGGTCAGCACATGAATACCGGCGTAGAAAAACGCCGCGAGCAAGGGCAGAACCGAAGCCACCTGAAAGGCCTGCGTGCCCGGACGCATCATCACCAGCACCCCGACAAACCCCACAAGGATCGCAGCCCAGCGGCGGGGCCCGACGCTTTCACCCAAGAACAGGACCGAGGCCAACGTGATCACAATCGGGCTGATAAAGAAGATGGCGACCGCATCGGCTAATGGCATGGCAGCCAGCCCCAGAAAAAAGGTCATATTCGCAAAGACCACACAAAGCCCGCGCAGCAAATGCATGGGTAGCTTTTTCGTGCGGGCGATGCCCCATCCAGCTGTGAAAGGGGCGATCAGAAAGGTGATGATCAGCAACCCGATGACGGAACGGATAAGAACGACTTGGTGCAGAGCGTAACCACCGCTCAGAAACTTGATCGCCACATCGTTGACAGCAAAAAACACCACCGCGATCGTAGCGCAAAGCGCGCCGAGCTTGGCGGGTGACATTTCTCGGATCATCGGGCCGCCTGTCTGACCATACGTTCAAGCCCATCCAGAAAGCGGGCGCGGTCCGCTTTGGAAAACGGCTTGCCCCCACCCTGCCGGAACGGGTCCGCGGCACGCATATCCGCCATTAGATCGCGCGTCGCCAGCACGTTACCAATATTTGCCTGCGTCAACGCCTCACCGTTATGCTTGATCACCAAAGCCCCGGCCTCAATGCATTTGGCCGCCAATGGAATGTCACCTGTGACGACCACGTCACCCTTGGTGGCGCGATCCGCGATCCACATATCAGCGACATCGGGGCCATCGGGCACCACAACGGTCTCAACAAATGGGTTCTTCGACGGTCGCAGCCCACCGTTTGAGACGATGAACATCTTCAGCTTATGGCGCGTGCCGACGCGTTCGACCTCTGCTTTCACAGGGCAGGCATCAGCATCGACGTAGATCATGCGTAAAGCGCCTCAGCATGGAACGCGATGTGATCTTCCATGAAGGTCGAGACGAAGAAATAGGAATGATCATATCCTTTTTGCAGCCTGATCTGCCCTTCCTGCCGCTTCTCCGCCATTGCTTGGGCAAGGTGTTCCGTCCCAAGCAAATCGCCAAACTGATCGTCGGTGCCCGTATCAATCAGGATCGGACCGTCGAACCCGCCACCTTGCATCAAAAGCGTCGCGTCATGCGGCCCCCAATTGGCCTCATCGCCCCAATAGGCCGCAAACTGTTTGCGGCCCCAATCGCTGGCTGTTGGATGGCAGATCGGCGCAAAGGCACTGACAGAGCGGAACCGCCCTTTCAAAGCCATCGCCATGGTCAGCGCACCATGCCCGCCCATCGAATGACCGGTGATTGCCTGGCGATCCATATCAAGGGGGAACGCCTCGCTCACCAAGGCAGGCAATTCCTCGGCCACATAGGTCCACATCTTGAAATGCGTCGACCACGGCGCCTCAGTCGCATCAATGTAGAACCCGGCACCCTGCCCCAAATCATAGGCCTCGTCGTCCGGGACGCCGGCACCACGCGGCGATGTGTCTGGGAAGATCAGCGCGATCCCTTGCTCTGCCGCCCAAGCCTGCGCGCCAGCTTTGACCATCGCGTTCTCATGGGTGCAGGTCAGCCCGGAAAGATACCACAAGGCGGGCACGGGGCCTTCTGCCGCTTCGGCGGGGAGAAATAAGCCAAAGGTCATTTCACATTGGCAGGCCTCAGATGCATGGGAATAAACACCTTGGGTGCCCCCGAATGCGCGGTTCTCGGATATGGTTTTCATCAGCTGGCCTCCCGTTTGTCACAACGGCTATCGCAGCTTTAGAAAGTTGTCACCCATGCAATGACCAGGGACACGGTGACGACGCTGATCGCCGTCGAAATCAGGATCGAGGCCGAGACCCGGGTTGGTGCCACCCCGTAGTGTTGCGCCAGGATATAGACGTTGCCCGCGACCGGCAAAGCCGCAGCCGCGATCATCACACCGGCCGCGTATGGATCAACATCGAAGAGGAACAGGGCCGCGACAGCCACGGCAGCGGGATGCAAGACCAGCTTGTTGAACGAAAGCCAGCCAGCAATCGCGACACGCTCAGCTGATTTGCTCGCCAATGAGGCACCAATCGCGAACAACGCCCCAGGCGTCGCCGCGGCCCCTAGAAGGGTCAGAAAGTCGTTGACTGGTCCCGGAATGGGCACCGCATAGGCAGACACGATCAAACCCAGCGTAATCGAGACGATCATCGGGTTTTTCAGCAAACCGACCGTGACCGTCCACAGGACTTTCGGCGACATCCGCCCATCGCGCGACCCCGTGATCAGAATGACGATCAAGCTCCCAAAGACGATCAGGTCCACGGCCAGGACCATCATCACAGGGCCAACAGCGGCTTCGCCAAGCAACAAAACGAGCATCGGTATGCCAAGAAAACCGACGTTGCCGATCACCGCGCATTGGGCTTCGACCGCCGCCTCAGTCACCGGTACACCCCGGCGCAAGGCCACGAAGGTCGCAAAAAGATACACGGCCCCGGTGGCGCTCAGGTAGGCGAGGACAAATGGCCAATCGAGGATCGATTCCAACGACAAGTTCGCCGAAAACCGGAAGAGCATCGCCGATAGTGCGAAGTAGAAGACGAACTTTGTCAGATAGGCCGTCGCTTCAGGCGAGAAGAACCCCGTCCGGCCAGAACCATAGCCCAAGGCGATGAGCATGAAAAACGGCATTGTCTGAAGGAAAATGTCCCACATGGTCTAGTCGAAGGTCCCTGTGGTCCGCGCAAGCAGCATGAAGGCGCGGGCGGTCCGGGTCTCGGCCAACTCCAGCAAATCCGTATCAGTGGCATTCTCTTCAAAGGTGATCAGCATCTCATCAAAGCGGCGCAAGAAGTGATGGACGGTGTCGCGGAAAATCGTGTCCTCACGCATACGACCTGCGGTCAGCGCAAGCGATGAACGGTCTTTGACAGCACCCAAACGCTCAACACTCTTGCCGCGCTCACCCGCTGCAAAGCGACGCCAGATGTCAGCAGGCACCGGATCTGGGCGCATATCGTCGGTATAAATTCCGTCCTGAGACAACAGGGTCAGCACATCCTGACTGGCCTGCACCAGCTTGCGGGCAGACCGATCATTCAAGGCACGACGCAGGGCGGCGAACCCGTCGCGATCATGCTCATCGTCGGGAAAATTCAGCGCCTTGATCAGATCAGGGCGCTCAAGCGGAGGTGCCATGTCCTGCGCCTGCGTGCCCAGCGCCAAGGCAGGTTGATCGGCGGGAACTTGCGGGGCCGCACGCGGCGTGATCAGGCGCGAGACTTCGCGGCGTGAGGTAAAGCCGGTGACAACTTCTTCAGTCTTGCGGGTGCTTTCGGCAATCTCGGCCAATTGCTTGTCGCGGACGGGTTCGGATTGGACCTGCATATTGGCTTGGGCCAGTTGGACCTGTCGCAAATCATCCAAAGCAGTCTGCAAACGAAAGGCTTCTTCGCGCATCACACGGACAGAGCGCGAGGCCTGGGCAGCAACCCAAACCAAAGCAACAGGCATCACGACGGCAACCAAGACCAGTGCCCATCGCAAGATATCGGTCTGTCCTTCAATCGCGTCCTGCGGGGGAAGCGTCCAGAAAAACAGCCCCACAACGACAACCCACAGCGCACAAAAACCCACGGCAATCCATTCACCAGTCGTGAGACCTTCGGCGCTTGGGCTTCCCTGAGGGCTGTGGTGTTGCGCCATGAATTTGCGCGCTTTCTACTTATAAATGATCGACAAAATCTCGTATGAACGAACCCCGCCCGGGGTTCGCACTTCTACACTGTCGCCTTCTTCTTTGCCAATCAAGGCGCGCGACAGCGGGGATTTCATGTTCAGCTTGCCGTTCTCGATATCGGCCTCGTATTCGCCAACGATCTGATAGGTCTTTTCCTCGTCCGTATCCTCGTCAACGACTTCGACCGTGGCCCCGAATTTGATCGGGCCGGACAGCTTGGATGGATCAATGACATCGGCAAGTGAAATCACACCCTCAAGCTCTTTCACGCGACCTTCGATAAAGGACTGTTTTTCCTTGGCAGAATGATACTCGGCATTCTCGGACAGATCGCCATGCTCGCGTGCTTCGGCAATTGCACGAATGATGGCAGGACGCTCAACACTCTTGAGGTGCTTGAGTTCGGCATCCAGCTTGTCAAAGCCGGCGCGTGTCAAAGGTATCTTGTCCATCGTCAGTCCCCTCCCGGGGTCAAAAGTGTCAATCGGTCGTTCATAGCGCAATCCAGATGCATAAAGTCAAGGCGTGAGCGTGATTTCCTGTCGCGTCTTCACATTTTGACGTCGTGTCTTGATTGTCCCTGTCTTTCCCATGAGGTAACCCTACCTTCGATCAAAGAAAAGGGGCCCGAGGGCCGAAAGTCAAAAGGGATGTCCGATGGCCGAGATTGAACGCGAAGCAATGGAATATGACGTCGTCATCGTGGGTGCAGGGCCTGCGGGTCTGTCGGCGGCGATCCGGCTCAAGCAATTGGATGCAGAACTCAACGTCGTTGTTCTTGAAAAGGGGTCCGAAGTCGGGGCGCATATCCTGTCCGGTGCGGTCCTTGACCCGATTGGCCTGAACAAACTGATCCCTGACTGGAAAGAAAAAGGCGCGCCGCTGAACGTGCCTGTCGAAGAAGACAACTTTTACATGTTGGGCGAGGCAGGCCAGTTGCGTTTGCCAAACGCAATGATGCCGCCCCTGATGAACAACCACGGCAACTACATCGTCTCGATGGGCAATGTCTGCCGCTGGATGGCCGAACAGGCCGAAGAACTGGGCGTCGAAATTTTCCCCGGCATGGCCTGTTCCGAGCTGGTCTACGGTGACAACGGCGAAGTCAAAGGCGTGGTTGCCGGTGAATTCGGCAAAGAAGCAGATGGCACCCCCGGCCCGTCTTACGAACCCGGCATGGA
>CAYLMZ010000008.1:0-42798 GCA_964385035.1 uncultured Loktanella sp. | reverse complement strand
ACGAAAGTGTCGAACGTAAACCGGCTGTCGAGTTGCGCACCCGAATCCTTGGCTGCCTTTGTTGGTTTTTGTGCGGCCTTGGGAGCCGGTGTTGCTTTGGCGGTTTTGTTGGGCACGCGGAATGACAGGCGGCGCACATCCTCGCCGTTCTTGTTCATGTGATAGAGAATCTGATCGCCATAATTCTGTGAGACATAGTTGCCGATAAAGTTGGTCGGCACATCAAAGGTGGCCACCCCGTCCGACACTTGGGCAAACTCCAAGGGTTCGATCCAGTTCGCAAAGCTGCTCTTTCCGATGGCCCCTTTGAGTGTGTTTAATACGTCGCCCCAAATATCGTTCGTCATTTTTGTCTTTGTCCCCAAAACGCATAAAACAGAACGCGCAATCGCGCCCACGACACAAAGCACCAGGACAAAATGATCACGTCGCATGGATTGCCTCTTCCATGCGGGTGTCATTTACCCAAAATCAAGACCATTGGCGGCACAGCGCGCGCTAATGCGGCATGTGGCGCCAGGCGGCAGCCTCAAGGTCCATAAACTGCAATCGTGACCAAGGGGCAGATCCCTGGCCTATTGCAGACACAACCCGGAAAAATGAGCGCAGGTTGAACCCTGCGTAGTCCATTCCCCTAGCTGCATGAAGTCCGGCAACAATTTACGGCACCGACAGCACAGGCTGCCACAATGTCCCTTATTTTGTTGCTGATCCCCTTCATGTCCCCCCGGAACGATGTGAATCGCAAGCATAAGCTAGCAAGCGTTTCGCAGGCCTATCAACACAAACTCGCGCTTGACTCACTGATTGCCGAAAAAGAATCTCTCTGCCCTTTGAAATTGTGTGATTTCTGCGCGGCCAGAACACACCGGCACAAAAAAAGCACGCCCAGTTGAGGCGCGCTTGAATTCATTCTTCAGATCGTTCTGCGGCGAGAATCAGCCGAGCGCCTTTACCCGTGAGGACAGGCGGGACATCTTCCGGGATGCTGTGTTCTTGTGCATCACGCCCTTGGTCACACCGCGCATCAGCTCTGGCTGAGCGGCCTTGAGCGCGGCAGCTGCGGCTGCCTGATCGCCGGATGCGATTGCTTCTTCAACGGCGCGCAGGTGCGTGCGGATGCGCGAGCGGCGCATCTTGTTCACTGCGAAACGGGAAGCGTTCTGACGGGCGCGCTTTTTCGCCTGTGGTGAGTTTGCCATCTTGTGTTCTCCTAAGGGCCGGGGCCGAATTGAATATCGTCGCGCAATCAGCCCAAAGCCCCGGGTTTTGAGAAACCGGATGATCTGGCCAAAGCGGGCCTCACGCGCATGTCTGACGGGCGTTTATGCCAAGCACCCCGCCTGATCAACCCCTAATGCACTTTGGAATGGTCTTGGTAGAGGTAGACCAGATCAAGAATGAGGACGCGTTCGTCAATCAGATTGAAATAGAGATCATGCTGCACATCAGGTGCCAAGGTCTGACCTGCGCCCAATTGTGCAAGCACAGGTTGGTTTTGCGACCATACCGCTGCAATCTCATCGAGTTTGTCCGCGATACCTGGTGTTTGCGGCGGCAGAATACCCATCGCTGAAAAACCGTGGCTCAGAGCCGTCACAGAGTTTGCGTAGTTGTCGGCGGTTTGCAGCAAGTCTGCTGCCACTTCAGCATCATGTCCCTTTGACCAAAGCGTGCAGGCTTCAAGTGCGAGGTGCTGATTTAAAGCCGCCATACGTCCCGAGATCTGGATAAACATCACATCGCGTTGCAGGATTTCAGCCGAATTGGAGTATTGGCCGTCGAGCGTTACCAAGAGCCGGTCGGTCTGGTCTAGCATGACGTCCGCCGCCCCATAAAGCTGCGCTGTTGCTTCTGCGTTTTCTGCATTCTCAAGCAATGCACGGCCCGCTGCCTGTAAAGGCGCCCACTCGGCACGTAGATTTTCGAGTTGGGCCAGTGTCTTCCGACGTTCTTCCGGGCCTTCAATTCCCCAAAAGATGTCACCGACGGTCAAAGCATCCAGCAACTCATCGACTTGATCCAAACCATAGGTCAGATTTTCGGTCGCGTCCGACACATTGATGCCATTGTGCAAGTGGCAAGCCGCCGCCGGAATTTCCTGCGAGAGAGACCGGAGGACCTCACCTACAACGAGGCGGTTTGCAACGCCGGTATCCTGAATGATTGATTGCTGGGCATAGAGCCCACTTGCCGGTAAGCCAATGATTGCGGCCGTGGCCAATGCC
Organism: uncultured Loktanella sp.; assembly: GCA_964385035.1. Lineage (GTDB taxonomy): Bacteria > Pseudomonadota > Alphaproteobacteria > Rhodobacterales > Rhodobacteraceae > Yoonia. Next base: position 40,570 of record CAYLMZ010000008.1, on the reverse strand, counting down.
TTCAATGATGAAACACGCGCCATCAAAACTGCCCCCTATCGAAGTGCATCCCGTCACCCATGCAACGAACCCATTCCATCGCGGGCCGGAACTGAAGCACAAGATCACATGCTGCACCGCGGCAGACATTGATCCAGCGCACTCAATTGCGGCAGAAATGGGGTATTTCAGGCTGTTAGCGCTAGAACCTGGTTATTTGTCGCGAAACTGCGCTTCGCGCTTTTCTGTGAAGGCGGCCATGCCCTCGGCCTGATCTTCGGTCGCAAAGAGAGATTGGAACACGCGACGTTCGTAGTTCAGCCCCTCTGCCAATGTGGTTTCAAACGCCCGGTCCACCGCATCCTTGGCGGCCATCGCCGCGATCTGAGACTTCTCTGTGATCTTCTCTGCGGCTGATTTGGCTTCGGACATCAGCTTTTTTGCCGGCACGACACGACTGACAAGGCCGCTGCGCTCTGCCTCTGCGGCATCCATGAAGCGGCCGGTCAGATGCATATCCATTGCTTTGGACTTACCGACAAAGCGGGTCAGGCGCTGGGTCCCGCCAAGGCCTGCAATGACGCCAAGATTGATCTCTGGCTGGCCAAACTTGGCGTTATCCGCGGCGATGATGAAATCGCACATCATCGCCAATTCACACCCACCGCCCAATGCATAACCGGCGACGGCGGCGATGATCGGCTTGCGGATCCGGTTGAAGCGATCTGTCTCATTTTCAAAGAACCGTTGGGTGTACATTTCGACAAACGACTTTTCGGCCATTTGCGAAATATCGGCGCCTGCGGCAAACGCTTTTTCAGAGCCGGTAATGATAATGCAGCGCACCTTGTCACTGGCGTCAGCTTCTTCGAGTGCTGTGCACAGCTCTGCCAAAAGGTCGGAATTCAGCGCATTCATCGCGTCAGGTCGATTGAGTGTAATCGTGGCGATGTAGTCGCTGATCTCAACGATGATCTTGTCAAAGGCCATGCAGGGGTCCCTCTTTCTGCCGGTCAGACCCTTACGCTTAGCAAAGCGGGGGGGCAGATCAAGCTATCTTTGGCATTGCGGGCAGAAGAAAGATGAGCGTCCGGACTGCACGATTCGGTTGATTTTCCTGTCGCAATCGGGGGTTAGGCAAGGTTCACCCTCTCGGTCGTATACCTGAAAAACATGCTGGAAATATCCCAACTCGCCGTCTGATTGTCGGTAGTCTCGCAAAGAGGACCCGCCAGCGGCAATTGCTTCGCCCAAAACCTGACGGATCAAGGGCACGAGCGACGCGACACGCAGAGCGCTGATCCGGCCTGCCTTGCGCGCAGGATGGATGCCCGCGCGATAGAGCACTTCGCAGACGTAGATATTGCCTAGACCGGCCACGATGCGTTGATCCAGCAAGGCTGACTTTATGGGAGTGTTCCGACCTTTGAGTTTGCCGATCAGATAGGCTTCGTTGAAGGCATTGCCCAAAGGCTCCGGCCCGATATCGCGGATCAGCCAGTGTGCCTCTTGCTCAGGGGTCGCCATCAGATCCATGGCGCCAAAGCGCCGGGCATCGTTAAACGTGATCCGCACTCCATTATCCATATGCAGCACGACATGATCATGTTTGGCAGGCGCAGGATGGGGGTGATGAAATTCACCTACCTTTTGGCCCGAAACAAGCATCCGCCCGGACATGCCAAGGTGGATAAGCAGGGTTTCCTGACTATCAAGATCGACGAGGATATATTTTGAGCGCCGCCGCAGCCCAAGCACGCGCTTGCCCGTCAGGCGCCCGGCCATATTGTCCGGGAAGGGCCAGCGCAGGTCGCGGCGATTCACTTCGGCCCTGGCGATGACTTTGCCAGCCATTGCAGGTGCAATGCCCTCTTTGACGGTTTCGACCTCTGGTAGTTCTGGCATCGGCCTCAGTTCTTCTTCAATCTGGACAGGCACAGCGTTGCACCCATTCCGTTGTTGCTAAGTTTGCACATAGGGCCAGCGCCAACACAACCAATGCGCCGAAAACAAGCGCCGCCGCGAAATCGTGGCAGAATGACCGTTTGTCACTAGGTTCAGTTCCGTATACTCGGTTCAGGACAGGATGAAGGCGACACCAGACGATGACCCAAGAGCCCGCAAACACCACTCATTTTGGTTTCGAAACCGTTCGCGAAGATGAAAAGGCGGGGCGCGTGCAGGGCGTGTTCAGTTCGGTTGCCAGCAAATACGACATCATGAACGACGTCATGTCTGTTGGCATTCACCGCGTCTGGAAAGATGCGATGATGGACTGGCTGGCCCCGCGCGGCGGTCAACGGCTTTTGGATGTGGCTGGCGGCACTGGCGATATCTCATTCCGGTTCCTCAAGCGGGCAGGCTATGGTCATGCGACAGTTCTTGACCTGACCGAGTCGATGCTGGTTGAAGGCCGCAAGCGGGCCGAAGCCGAAAAGATGTCTTCGAGCCTTGATTGGGTTGTCGGCGATGCGATGGCTTTGCCTTTTGATGCGAATACCTTTGATGTCTACACCATCAGCTTTGGCATTCGGAACGTCACCCGCCCGCAGGATGCCTTGGCCGAAGCTTACCGGGTCCTGAAACCGGGTGGTCGTTTGATGGTGCTGGAGTTTAGTCAACTGCCCAACCCGATGATGCAGGCCGCTTATGATGCCTACTCATTCAATGTGATCCCACGCATGGGTCAGATGATCGCGGGTGACCGTGACAGCTATCAGTATCTGGTGGAGTCAATCCGCAAGTTCCCCGATCAGGATACATTTCTGGGGATGGTCCGGGACGCTGGTTTCGAAAATGCAAAATACCGCAACCTGAGCATGGGCATCGCGGCCCTTCATTCTGGCTGGAAGATCTAAATGCGCGGCCCTCACAACATCATCCGGTTGATCCGGACGGGCGCCACGCTTGAGCGGACTGGTGCGATGAAGGTCGTGCTGGATGCATTTGATGCGGGGCCTTTGCTAAGTATTACCTTTCGGACGCTGGTCTGGCCCTTCCGTTGGCTTGGGTACAAGGGCGACGTCACAACCCCGCCAGCGGTCAGGGCGTTGACTGCCCTTGGCCCTGCCTACATCAAGTTCGGGCAAGTGTTGTCCACCAGACCTGATGTGGTTGGTGACGAACTCGCCGTGCAGTTGCGTGTTTTGCAGGACAAGCTTCCTCCGTTTTCGATGCGTGAAGCCAAGCAAACCTTGCAAGAAGAGCTTGGCCAATCATTTGACACGCTGTTCACGTCGTTCTCTGAACCAGTAGCAGCCGCATCCTTGGCACAAGTGCATAAGGCGACACTTGCCGACACGGGTGAACAGGTCGCCGTGAAAATCCTGCGTCCGGGGATTGAGCGCGCTTTCCGCAAGGATATTGATGCATTCTACTTTGCAGCCCGCGCGATCGAGGTTCTTTCACCCGCGTCGCGCAGGCTGCGTCCCATGGAAGTGATCACCCACTTCGAAGGGGTGGTCATGGGCGAGTTGGACCTGCGGTTGGAAAGTTCAGCAGCGGCAGAGTTCGCCGCAAATACCGAAGGTGACAGCGGATTTCAGGTGCCCAAGGTTAAGTGGCATATGTCGGGCCGCCGCGTCATGACGCTCGATTGGGCTGAGGGCACGAACATTGGATTGAACGATGCGCTCGATGCGGCCGGTCATGACCGACGCATTTTGGCCGCGCGCGTGCTGGAACTGTTCCTGAACCATGCATTGCGCGACGGCTACTTTCACGGGGACATGCACCAAGGCAATCTCAAGGTCTCGCAGGACGGCGACATTATTGCCTATGACTTTGGCATCATGGGGCGCATCGATGAATATACCCGCCGTGTCTATGCTGAAATCCTGTTCGGGTTTATCCGCAAGGACTATCAGCGCGTGGCCGAAGTGCATTTTGAAGCGGGATATGTGCCCGCCGACCGCGATGTCGATGAGTTTGCCCGCGCCTTGCGCGCCGTGGGTGAACCTATTTTTGGGATGGATGCCAGCCGGATTTCGATGGGTCGGTTGTTAAGTTACCTTTTTGAGGTGACCGAACGCTTTGGCATGGAAACCCGCACTGAACTCATCTTGCTGCAACGCACGATGGTGGTCGTCGAAGGCGTCGCGCGTTCACTGGACCCCCATATGAACATTTGGCAAGTTGCGCGGCCCGTTGTTGAAGACTACATCAAAGAGAGTATTGGCCCCAAAGCCTTGCTGCGTGATCTGGCAAAGACCGCCCGCATTCTGGCGCGCTTTGGTCCGCAACTTCCGCGCATTGCCGAAGATGCCCTGATCCGCCAGAATAATCCGCCACCCCCACCCAAACCGCAGAGACGGATTGCCCGCTTGGCCTGGGCTGGGCTGGGTGCTGCCATTATCGGGGCCGCCTGGCTATTCACGTCGCTTTGACAGCTGGCGATTAGCCAAGGCGCGGAAACTGATCAGCCCCCATTTCGGACGGCCGTCACGCTGTCAAAAGGAACCGCAACGTCACCCTTCAGGATCAGCACCTGTTGGCCTGCGTCCAATCGTGCCTCTGTCACGCTTGCATATGTCTCGACCTCTGCCTCAGTGATGATTTGTCCGTCAGACCGCCCGATCGCGGTAAAGCTGTAAGTGCCATCGGGCGCGAGCAGCCCACCGGCCAGAGTACCGTCCCAATCCACGGATGAGGCACCGGGCGGCAAAGGAATGCGCGCAACCTCTTCACCTTGTGTATTGCTGACGCTGATTTCCCAGCTTTGCGCAGTGTTAAGCGACTGTGGATAAAGCTTGATCGGTTGACCCTCAAACATGGCGGGCGCTGCGGCGCGCACCTCTTTGCCCACCCAAGCCGCCATATCAGAAAGCCCACCTACGCCGAGTTGCGATGTGAGTGCCTTAAGCAAATCATTTGTCTGCACCGCTTGTTCGACACCAGAAAACGTAGCCAGCTGTGTGGCGTAATCCGTGGAGTCGATGGGATTGAGCGGATCCTGATATTGCATCTGCGCCGTCAGCATCTGGAGGAATGTTTCAAAGTCCGAACTGATTTGTGTCGCCGCAGCAGAGGCAGGTTCAGAGGCCAAGGTGCCCGTCACCTGTTGTTGTGTCACTGTCTGAATTTCCAAGGGGCTCTCCTATAATCTGATGTCCACGGTTCCCAGCGCCAAAGCGGGCCCACTGCGCGCGACCGGGTCATCTGCAATGTCCAGGGTCACTTCGCCATCCTGAGCGGTGCCCACTCCATCATCGCCCGGTCTGTTTTGCTGCTGGTCAAAACTGAAATTGATGTTCTCGTATCCGAGCGACCTGAACTCTTGCGCCAACACATCGATATGGCGACGCATCAGATCAACGGTATCTCCGCGCTCTGCAATGACGGTTAGCGTGATGCTTGCATCTGCCGCCGAAAGGGACAGGCGCACCCGCCCGAGCTCTTCAGGGTTCAGGGCAATCTCGGTCGGCTTTCCTTGCCCCTGCGAGATTGCGACGGCAAGCTGTGCTGCGACATGTCGCGCGGTTTCTGTCGGTCCATGTGCACTGGCTGTTGCTGCGGCGGGTTGCGGTGCAGTTTGTAACAAACGGTCGGTTGAAAGCCCGTGTTGACCCAGTGGCGCTTCAGCAGCCGTGCTACCACGTTCGCCCGTCTTGAAGTTGTCGAGAAGTGTCTGGTGCGGTGCCGCCGCAACCGATTTTGTTGCCGCTTCAGCAGTATACCCCTGAACAGGCCTGGTATTCTCAACACGCGGTCGATCCATTGGTGAGGAATGCTGCGTGACAGGCGCGTCCGCGTCCGAGCGGTTTGCCGAATGCAACGCAGTCGCGCTTTCCTGTGGCCTGCCGCCGACAGCGACGAATTCAGCCGCTTGTACCGGCCGCATTGTTGGCACCGCTTGGCGAGAAGGCACTGCATCAGGTTCAGCAGATCCCCCTTTTGCGCCAGCTTCGCTGTCTATCGCACTGGTCGGCAGTGTTTTGGGGTCGGAACGCGGCACTTGGGTTATTGCAACACCCTCTCCACCTGCCCTGTCCATCATGGTAAGCACCCGTCCCGCTTGTGGCGTCACTGCTGGTGCTTGTCTTGCTTGTGAACCATCTGTTTTTAGAGCCGCCACCCGTTGTGACACCTGTAGCGCCAGCCCGGGGGGCAAAGGCGCATCACCATCGGCGAGGGGCACAGCCGATGGACGCGACTGATCAGCTGATGATTTGTCGCTCTGCGCCTGCTTTGGATCATCCGCTTCAGGCGTTGTGGGGTTCTCGACTTCAGCATCAGGGGCTGTTGCCAGTCCACCACCAGACAGTTTCGGATCAGCCCTCACGTCTGAATCCGCCATGAACGTTGTAAACCCAAGATCCTCATTCTGACCCTCGGACAGATTTGTGGGCACATCCAAGGGGACCGTTGCACCCCCTTTGGGTGGTGCGGCTGTGTTGAGCAATGAGATCATTTCACCTCCGTTCGAATCGATTGCGGCGAGTAATGCGCGAAGAAACTTACGAATTCTTTAGGAAGGTCGGGCAAACCAACGCCAACCAAAAACGGAGAACCCGATGTCGACAATTCCTGTCTTGCCGCCCCCCCGACCGGCGCCGGTCATGCCCGAATTTGTGCGCAGCGATGCCGACTTGCGAGAGGCAGCAATCGCGCTTGAGGCAACGTTTCTTGCAGAAATGCTGAAATCTGCAGGGCTTGGAGAAACGTCAAGCAGCTTCGGCGGTGGCGCCGGAGAAGATCAGTTTCAGTCCTTCCTGATCGAAGCACAAGCAAAGGAAATGGCCGCATCGGGGGGAATCGGTTTGGCGCAGTCCCTGTTCGAAGCATTGAAAGTGACATTCGATGCCCGCTGAAACACTTCGTGCAATCCATGATTTGCTGGCCACCGAACGGCAGGCGCTATTGCAAGGGGCGTATGACACGCTTGAGGAAATCGCGGACCAAAAGGGCATACTCATGTCGCAGCTTGCGGATGACCCGCCAAAGATCGAAGAGTTGAGGTCGATCAAACGCTTGATCGACCAAAACCAGGTACTCGTCACTTCCGCCATGACTGGAATTGCGCGGGCAAAGGCACGATTGGCGTCACTGCGATCGGTCCAAAACGGCCTGACAACTTACGACCGCTCCGGTGCTTTAACCAGGCAAGAAACCAAAGCAGGTCAGGTCGAGAGAAAGGCATGATTTGCTTCAAATGCCCATGAAATAGCGCTCCGAAGTTAAACTCCTGTTCACCCCAAATCGCCAAATGTCTGATCAGCCAAAAGGGCGGATCAGTGGGACGTGACCCCTGATCCTTTCGTCAGAAAGACGCCTCAACCCGCATAAGGCGGATTCATGAAAACAGATGGCGAAAATCGCCAGACCAAAGGGACCCAATCATGTCCAGTATTTTGACTAACAACAGCGCGATGGTGGCGCTGCAAACACTGAAATCTATTAACAATGACCTGTCTAAAACGCAGCAGATGATCTCGACCGGTAAAGAGGTCGGGTCGGCTAAGGACAACTCCGCCGTTTGGGCGATTTCCAAAGTGATGGAATCCGATGTGAAGGGTTTCAAGGCTATCTCTGAAAGCCTGTCACTTGGGGAATCATCCGTCGCAGTCGCGCGGAATGCCTCGGAAACCGTGACGGACCTTTTGACCGATATGAAGGAAAAGATCGTTGCCGCCCAAGGTGAAAATGTCGACCGCACAAAGTTGCAGGATGATATCAACGCGCTGAGCGATCAGATTTCTTCTGTGGTTGGTGCGGCACAGTTCAATGGACTGAACTTGCTTAGCGGCACTGCGGATGTGAACGTTCTGTCTTCGCTTGATCGCGACGGCGGTGGTGTCGTCACGTCCAGCAACATCACTGTGGCGCGGCAAGACCTTAGCGTCGATGCAGGCGTCTATGGCACAGGCGCTAACCTGACCCCTAACATCACCACGGCAAATGGGGCTGGCAACCTGGCCGGGGCGGGTGGCAGTGCATTTTCCGATGCCGGGAATACGCTGACAATCGCACTGGCTTCTCCCACGGCTGCGTCAAGCAACACCTATAACCTGCAAGTAGCTGGGACGACTGTTACCTTCACATCCGCCGCGACAGGCAACACCGCCACAAATGTGGCTGAAGGCATCACAGCCGCGCTGAATGCAGCAGGTATTGAAGGTATCTCGGCAACCGATGCGACCGGAACCATCACCCTTACTTCAACCTCTGCCTTCGATGATGTTGAGGTGAACTTCACCACGACCGATGCTGCAGTCACAGCGAACGTCAATGGTGCCGGGGCGGGCGGTGCAGGTGCAGGTTTCACAGGTCAGACCATTGATGCACGCGCATCGACCGTGACCTTCGATGCTTCCGCCAATGTGGCAGAGGGCGATGGATACCGTGTCTCAATTGGCGGTGTCGCCTATGACTATATCGCGGGCAAAGGTGAAACCACCGAAGATGTCGCGCGCGGCCTGAAGTCGGTCATTGATGGTGCCGCGATTGAAAATGTATCTACGCGTGTTGTGCAGGATAGCGACACCAACGAATGGGTGCTGCAAATCGACAATGACGGTGATGCATTGACCCTGACGGCAGAGGGTGCCGCGGGCGGTGAGGCCACTGGCGGTCTTGTCGGCCTTGATAAACTGGATGTCACCACGAATGATGGCGCTCAAGCCGCACTCGCCAACATCGAAACGATGATCGATACAACCATCGATGCGGCGGCCGCATTTGGCTCCAGCCAGGGTCGGATCGAAACACAGTCTGACTTCATCTCGAAGCTGACCGATTCGTTGAAGTCCGGCATCGGTGCCCTTGTTGACGCTGACATGGAAGAAACATCTGCACGGCTTCAGGCGCTGCAGGTCCAACAGCAGTTGGGTGTTCAGTCACTTTCGATCGCGAACCAGGCACCACAGACGATCCTGTCCTTGTTCCGTTAACGGAATAGGTGACGCCACAAAAGTGGCGTCACCTGCAATGTCGCAGCGGTAAAACCGCACTACGCAAAGAACGCACCGGAAAGGTCGTGTCGTGAACGTTATTGAACAAGCCCATCAAGCCTATAGCCACAATCAAGCCATCATCAGAACCGACCGTTCTGTGGAGGCGCAACTCATTGGTCGGATCACAGCCAAACTGCGCAACGCCAATTCTGACCAAGCTGAAGACTTTCCAAATCTGGTCTCAGCGCTCTACGAGAACCGACGCTTCTGGACGACCATGGCAGCCGAGGTTGCAGATAAAGACAATGCCCTCCCCAAGGAACTGCGCGCCCAGATTTTCTATCTGGCGGAGTTTACAGAAATCCACAGTCAGCGCGTCTTGCAAGGTAAGGCCAAGATTGATGCCCTCATCGATGTGAATACTGCCGTCTTACGCGGCCTGAATGGTCAGGGGGCAGCGTGATGTCTGGCCTTGTCCTAAAACTCAGCCCGAAAGAGCGTGTTCTCGTGAATGGCGCAGTCATTGAGAATGGCGATCGCCGCAGCCGGATCTCGATCCTGACGCCAAAAGCCAATATTCTGCGCTTGCGCGACGCAATCCGCCCTGAAGAAGCCAAAACGCCAGTAAGCCGTGTGTGCTATATTGCTCAGCTTGTCCTGTCCGGGGATGTCACAAGCGAAGATGCCACACCCCAGATTATGCATGGGATCGAACAGCTAAGCCAGGTGTTGAGAGATGACGATAGTCGTGGGCATCTTGATGCTGCGACCTCTGCGATCTGCAAAGACGATTTCTATCGTGCGCTGAAGTCACTTCGCAATCTGCTTCCCCGTGAGGCCCGCCTTTTCGGCACGGCACATTCATGAGCTTTCAGCCCGTCGTCCCCTTGTCAGGCTATACCGGGTGGAAGTTTCTCGAACGCACCCTTGACGCCCAACAACAAGCCTTTGCGCAAAGCACGCCGGTCGCCCGCGCGACCGACGTCTTTCGCGAGAAGATCAGCACCATCACGACAGCCGACGCATTGGTTGGTAATCGGCAGCTGCTTGCCGTTGCGTTGGGCGCCTATGGCCTTGACGATGATATAGACAATCGGTTTTTCATTCAGACCATTCTTGAGCAAGGGACACAGCAAGATGGTGCACTTGCAAACCGATTGGCAGACAAACGCTATGCGGAGTTCAGTGAGGCCTTTGGCTTTGGTCCCGGAGCCTTTCCCCGCACCTCAGTTTCCGGGTTTGCCGAGCAGATCATAGACCGTTTCGAGAAACAGCAATTCGCAAAAGCCGTCGGCACACAGAACAATGATCTGCGCCTTGCACTGAACGTTGCAGATGGGATTGATCAAATAGTAGCCCAAAACAGCACCAACACAGGACGCTGGTTTTCGGTCATGGGTAATCCGCCACTTCGTCAAGTGTTTGAAACTGCTTTAGGCCTGCCTAGCAGCATCGTCAGCGTCGACCTTGATCGCCAACTAGAGATTTTTCAGGAACGGGCCAGAGCAGTCTTCGGAACCGATGATGTGGGCAGCTTTGCCGACCCAAAACAACAGGAAGATCTACGCCGATTGTTTCTCGTTCGGTCAGAAGCCACCGCGTTTAGCGCGGCCAGCGGCGCATCCAACGCATTGACACTTCTTCAATCAGCAACCCGGTTTTAATCAGGGGTTGCCGAAGGTGTTCACAACCTGCTGTCTTGCCTCATCCCGGATGTTGAAACGGCTTGCCGCAACCTGGCAAAATGACCCAAAAAATCACGCCCGTCGTTCAGCTGGATGAAATCCTCAAGGTTCTCGAAACAACTGATCGCCTGATCGATTGTGGGATCCGCGCCCGCTTCATAAAGTCCGGACTGGATCATCAGTGCTGCCTGTTCATAGGTCGCCAATAGTTTGCGTGCCTTGCCAATCATGTCGTTTTCTTGAGGTGACGCAGCCGCCGGAAGTGCCCGTGACACTGACCTTACAACATCCACTGCTGGAAACCTCCCACGTTCTGCGACTTGGCGATCAAGGACGATATGCCCATCCAGAACCCCCCGCAGCATATCGGCAACCGGCTCTTCCATGTCAGATCCTGCAACCAATACTGAAAAAACCGCTGTGATATCGCCGGTTTGATCGATGCCCGGCCCAGCCCTTTCACACAGGCGCGCAATGGCGGCAGCCGTAGAGGCAGGAAAACCACGGAGCTTTGCGTCTTCGCCTTGTGACAGCGCCACTTCGCGATGTGCTTCGCAAAACCGGGTGACTGAGTCTATGAAAAGGCACACTTGCAGGCCCTGATCACGAAAATACTCTGCCACTGACATGGCAGACGCCGCGCATCGTAGCCTGACCGGCGCAGCCCTGTCAGACGTTGCCGCCACAACCACAGTCTTACGCATACCGTCCGGACCCAAAACCTCTTCTACAAAATGGCGCAACTCTCGGCCCCGCTCACCCACAAGAGCAACCACGATCACGTCAGCTTCCAAGCCGCGGGCAAGGTTGCCAATCAGTGTCGACTTTCCGACGCCAGAGCCCGCAAAAAGCCCCATGCGTTGCCCACGCACGATCGGCAACAAGGTATTGAAAATCGCCATTCCGGTTCCAAGCCGATCACCCATCGCACGGCGCAAATGGGCGGGCGGTGGCGTGGATGCGATATTTACACCGTCCAGTCCCGGCAAAATCGGTCGCCCGTCAAGAGGATGCCCATCAGGGTCAATCACCCGTCCGATCCAACCTTTATGGGGCGCAAAGACCGGCGGTTGCGAGAAAACAATAAGGTCACCGACAGAAACACCCGTTGCCGCTTCCTCTACCAAAATGGTGACGCCCTGCGCATCCAGTCGGATGACTTCCCCTGCAAGAGGTCCAGATTTGGCTCTTATAGTGGCACGATCACCGATCCTCAGTCTTGTTGCCTCCAAGGCGGCGGTCACCGATTGGCCACCAACTGACGTGACACGTGCGGCAGGGTGATCCTTAGGCAACCGGTTGATCGCCGCTTCTATCAAAGTCAGTTCATTTGACTGCATTCTGCAATTCCTCTGGCCGGGCATACGTCTTCTTAAGGAATCACCCTTAAGTCTTCGTTGAAACGGAACAAGGGAGAATCCCGATGTTTGATAGGCTCGACTTATTTCAGACGGCCACCGCAATGGCCCAACATGCTGGCAGCAGGCAAGCTGTGGTCGCACGCAATATTGCAAATGCTGACACGCCCGGTTTTCAGGCCCAAGCCATCCCCAGTTTTCAGGAGGTTTATCGCCCCGAGGGTGGTCTGACGCTCCGCACCAATGACACGCGGCATCTGGGTGGTTCCGCAACTGTCTACGGATCTTTTCAAATCCAGCCAACCGGCACACCCAGCCCTAACGGCAATACCGTATCAATTGAAGAAGAACTGTTGAATTCCGTGGCCGTCGGTCGCGAACACAATCGTGCGCTGACGGTTTACCGGCACACGATGACGGTGCTGCAAACTGCGTTGGGACGGGGCTAGGGCTGATGACAGACTTTAGTGAAGCAATGTCCGTCGCGACAAGCGGAATGAAAGCGCAGGCCAGCCGGCTCAGGTTCGTGTCCGAGAATATCGCGAACGCGGATACGCCCGGGTATCAGCGTAAGAGTGTCGACTTTCAGCAAGTCGTCCGGCGCGGAGAGGAAACTGGCGCCGTGAGCACCGGTGATGTCCGGCTCGATCAATCCGCTTTCACGCGCATCTACGCCCCAGAAAATCCATTGGCAGATGCGACAGGTCACTATGATGGATCAAACGTGAACCTGCTGATCGAAATCGCTGACGCCCGTGAGGCGCAGCGCAGCTACGAAGCAAACCTCAAAATGTTTGATCAGGTCCGACAAATGTCATCGTCCCTGATGGACCTATTGCGGAAATAAGGAGAATCCTATGGACGTGAATGCACTTGTGGCCCAAAGCTATGCGGCCAGCAAAGCCGCGGCGGCACCTGTCGCTGGCAGCAATGATAGTTTGATCACCTCTGCGGCAGAGAGTTTTGCCGCAACGTTGCAACGCAGTGAAAACACCGCAATGCAAGCCATGACAACGGGTGCCGACCCACATGCGCTGGTACAGGCACTCACCCAGACAGAGCTGGCCGTTCAAACGGCGGTCACTGTGCGTGATCGCGTCGTCGAGGCCTATCAGGAAATCCTGCGGATGCCGGTCTGATGAGCGAAGCTGTCTTTTATGATACGCTTCGGCAAGGGCTCTGGGTGGCGTTCGTCATCTCGATACCGATCCTGTCGGTTGCACTGGCTTCGGGGTTGGTAGTTGGCCTGTTTCAGGCGCTCACATCCATTCAGGAAATGACCCTGACATTCGTGCCGAAACTTGCGGCCATCATTGTCGTGTTCTGGGTCTCGATGGGCTTTATGACCGAAACCCTGGTCGCGCTTTTTCAAGACGTTTTGATCCCAATTATCGTTGGAGGCATGTGATGGACAATGCCAGCTATACCACGCTGACGCGGCAGTCAGGGTTGATGCAAGAGATGCAAGTCATTGCCAACAATATCGCAAATGCCGCGACCACCGGGTTTCGCGCCGAAGGGGTGATGTTCAGTGAATTTGTCACCCCACTTGGCACAGATGCGCCTTCGCTCTCGATGGCAACTGCGCGGGTGCAACAAACGCTTTCTGCTCAGGGTGGCCTCGCGCAGACGGGCGGCACCTATGATTTGGCGATCGAGGGCGAAGGCTTCTTTTTGATCGACACACCCGAAGGTCAGCGCCTGACCAGAGCAGGCGCATTTTCACCCAATGAAAACGGCGATCTGGTCACGGTGAATGGGCACAGGGTACTGGATGCAGGCGGTGCACCGGTGTTTGTGCCGCAAGGTGTCGGGGACATTGCGATCAGTGCAGATGGCACCATCAGTGCAGATGGCGCGCTGGTCGGTCAGATTGGCTTGTTTCTTCCTCAGGACCCCCAACAATTGCGCCGCGAAGGCGGGGTAACGTTCAACCCCAACGGTGGCGTTGTTCCAGCTGCGGACGGCCGGATGATTCAGGGTTTCGTCGAAGAAGCGAACCTCAATGCCGTCCTTGAAATTGGGCGCATGATCACCGTGCAGCGGGCCTATGAATTGGGCCAAAGTTTCATCGACAAAGAAGACGAGCGTATCCGCAGCGTCATCAATGCGATCGGACGATAAGGAGACAACATGAGAGCCCTTGAAATCGCTGCCGCCGGTATGACGGCACAACAAACTCGGGTCGAAGTTATTTCGAACAACCTCGCGAATATGAACACCACTGGCTACAACGCGCGGCGGGCAGAGTTTGCTGATTTGCACTATCAGCAGGTTGCAAGACCTGGGACCATCAATGCTGCCGATGGAACAGTTTTGCCAACGGGTGTTCAGCTTGGACTGGGGGTGCGACCGACCGCCATTTCAGTGATGCTCAGCCAGGGTTCACTGGCCGCAACCGGCGGTGATTTGGATGTTGCCATTGAGGGTAGCGGCTATCTTGAAGTGGCGCTTCCGTCTGGTGTGTCGGCCTACACCCGTGATGGCGGGCTCAAACTGACCGGCGATGGGCAAGTGGTGACCTCTGATGGGTATCCGGTGATCCCCGATCTTACGATCCCGCGCGATACGCGGTCCATTTCCATCAACGCCGACGGCGAGGTCTATGGGTATTTTCTGGATGAGGTCGAACCAGAACTGTTGGGCCAATTCACACTCGCTGGATTCAGTAACCCCAAAGGGCTTGAGGCGATAGGATCGAACCTTTTTGTAGAAACCAATGCATCCGGGGCACCTGCCGTGTCGACGCCCGGACAAGAAGGCTTGGGAGTGCTGCGGCAAGGTTACCTTGAAGACAGTTCTGTCGATCCGGTGAAAGAGGTTACCAACCTGATCGAGGCCCAGCGCGGTTATGAGTTGAATTCCAAAGTCATCACAGCCGCTGACCAGATGTTGGGTGCAATGGTGCAAATCAGATGATCCGGCTGGTTACCTTCCTTTTTCTGTTCGGCACCTCTGCGATGGCCGATACAGTCGTGGCGACGAGGACCATTCCGGCCAAGGCGATCATTGGCCCATCAGATGTTCTGCTCAACGCAGCGGATGTACCGGGGGCCGTGACGAACCCGGACGCCGTAATCGGTATGGAGGCGCGGGTGGCATTGTTTGCCGGGCGACCCATAAGGCCGGGTGATGTCGGTTTCCCTGCGACAGTAGAACGAAATCAAATTATCACGCTTTATTATCACAGTGACGGTCTATCGATCTCAACAGACGGGCGGGCACTGGGTCGGGCGGGGCCGGGCGACACGCTTCGCGTTATGAACCTGAGCTCTCGGACAACGGTCACAGCACGGATTGGTGCGGACGGGAGCGTCTATGTCACGGAGTAAATTCATCGCTGCTATGGTGTTGTCACTGTCTGCCTGCGGCCAGAACTACGGGTCGGAGCCGCCCTTTTCGCCCCAAGCACGCGCAGTCGAACGAGAGGCCATTCTGGGCGCTTCACCGATGCCAACGGTGACGACAGCCCAGCTTGGCCCCAGTTCGCGCGCCTCTCTCTGGACCGGTGCGCGCGGCTCGCTGCTTGGTGACAGGCGCGCGATGCAGCAAGGCGACATCATGACTGTCGTCATTGAGATTGATGACCGCGCGGAGATTTCGAACTCTTCCGATCGTACGCGATCTGCCACGCAACAATTGGGTGTGCCGCAGCTGTTTGGTTTCCCCCAACGGATCGACAGGGCATTGCCAGATGGCGCGACAAGTGCCGGTTTGGTCGATCTTTCCGGCCAAAGCTCTGCTTCGGGTGACGGGAGCGTGAGTCGGAACGAACGTTTGACGCTGCGGGTCGCTGTGACGATCACGGATGTCCTGCCGAATGGCGTTTTGGCAATCTATGGCCAGCAAGAAGTCCGCGTGAATTTTGAGCTGCGCGAACTCTTGGTGTCGGGCTACGTCCGGCCAGAGGACATCACGCGCCAGAATGAGATCACCTACGATAAGATCGCCTCGGCCCGTATCTCGTATGGTGGACGCGGTCAGATCAGCGAGATGCAGCAGCCACGCCGCGGTCACCAGTTTCTCGAAGACATCCTGCCGTTCTGACTGACTCTGAAAGGAAGAACTGATGAAAGCGATTTTGATCCCCGTGGTGTTCCTTGTTTTCGGAACAGGGGCCGGAACGGGCGTGGGCTGGTTCATGATGCCAGAAGAAACCGAAGAAGAACATGCGGAGTGCATAGCGCCAGAAGAACAATCCATTGCAACCGCCCCCATCGAGGTTGGCCCAGAGCGGGAGTATGCCAAACTGAACAATCAATTTGTTATTCCCGTGGTTGAAGACGGACAAGTCGCGGCATTGGTCGTCATGTCGCTGAATCTGGAAGTGACAGTCGGCAATCGCACGACAGTTTTTGCAACCGAACCCAAGTTAAGGGATCGTTTCCTACAGGTTATGTTCGATCATGCTAATGGTGGTGGGTTTTCGGGGAATTTCACGACCGGCACAAATATGCGCATCCTACGCGACGATCTTTTGCGCGTTGCCAAAGAAGTCAGCGGCGAAGTTGTCACCGACGTCTTGATCATTGATATCGTCCGGCAGGATGCCTAGCGGCTGTCTTTGTCCGACAGCCGACTGGCAGCTTCCTTTGCTTGTCTCAAAATGGTCGCGACTGCTTGATCTTTTGCGGTGACAGTCAGAAGTATGTGGCGCGCCTCTGCACGTTGGGCGCGCAGCTTAGCCAATTCAAGTTGAATGGCCTCTTTGCGTTGACCTGCCCATATCCGCCAGCGCGCCTCGACCCTCATATCAGCCGGTGACATGCCTGCCGTTGCATCCGTATTTCTATCCGATTGCGGGTGATCAAGTGCCCTTAGCTGGTCCTGCAACCGTGCTTCCTCATCAATCAGCTGCTTCAGCTTTGCCTGCGCCAGAGTGACTTTCAGCGCGGTCACCTTGGAGAGCCGCTTCACATCAACGGGACGCATCAGCGTGATCCGGCTTTCTTGCGAACCATCTCGGCAAAGCGGATCGCCGCCGCGACAGCTTTGTAGTGATCTGGCCGGATTTCCTCGCCGATGGCGACTTCGGCATAAAGCGCACGGGCCGTGGGCGGGTCAGAATGGATGGGCACCGCGGCGTCCTGCGCTGCCTCTCTGATGCGCATGGCGGTCTCATCCACGCCTTTTGCAAGACATACCGGCGCGTTGTGCCCGCCATCCCATTGCAACGCGACCGCAAAATGGGTTGGGTTAACAATGACAACGTCAGCCTTCGGAACATCTGTGAGCATCCGGTTGGTTGCAATTTCCTGCCCTCTCTGACGCCGCTGCTGTTTCATCATTGGATCGCCCTCTGATTGCTTGAGCTCATCCATCATTTCCTTGCGGCTCATCCGGTTTTTGTTGAGGTGATGTGCGTACTGCCAAAGATAATCGAGCCCCCCCAAACAAACAGCAATCAAGAGGACAATGGCAATCAAAGCGATCAGCTTGCGTCCGAGCACGACCATGATCTGACCCGGCGCAAGCTGGGCAGATCCAATCAATCTATCGATCTGAAGCGTCAAAAATATGCCCAGAACTAAGCAATAGATGACCAGTTTCGCGCTGCTCTTGGCAAATTCAAACAGGCCCTGCGCCCCAAACTTGTTCTTGATCCCTGAAATAGGGGATATCCGATCCCATTTCGGGGCCAGCTTGCTTGGTGTAAACAAGAATGCGCGCTGTAACAGAACGCTAAAAAGCGCAAAAATTGCTGGCACCAAAAACCAAACGCTGAGTGGAGCAGCAAGCGAAAGCAGCAGCCCGCCGGTCATCGGTGCTGCACCGGAAAAGAACAACACGCCAAGATCACCTGCCTGGGCCAAGAGTATCTGCAACACACCCATCAATGCCATGATGGACGAAGGTGCCATCGCTATCATCACCAAGAGCAAACCCGCATAGGACCCTGCGGTGTTCAGGTCGGCTGATCTGGCAATCTCACCCTTCTTGCGGGCATCCTCCAGCTTTTTGGCGCTTGCTTCGTATTGCTTGTCACTGTCTTCGGACTGCTCGCTCATGGCGTGACCGCAAACGGGTTACTCATGAAGGTTTGGAAGGCGTTGCTCCAAACCATCAGGATGAAGGGGGCCGACAAAAAGAAAAGAAAGATGCCACCAGCGGTCAGTGCTGGTGCACCAACAAATGACACCATCAGCAATGGCATCGCGCGGTTGATGGCGCCCAAGACGACATTGTAAATCAAGGATGCCAAAAGGAATGGCGCGGCAAGGCTAAAACCAAGCCCGAATGCCTTTCCCACCTGCGCCACACCAAGGTTTGCGACCAAATCTGGGGCCAGTCCCGCTCCAAAATTGACGAGCGTGTAGGAATATATCAGATAGCTGGCGACCTGCACATGCAGCCCAAGGAGTGCGATTAGGGCAGTTCCTGCGACCACCAGAATATGTCCAATGGCTGGCTGGGGATCGACAACGGCTGTGCCCCCAAAAATCTGCGTCAAAGAACTGGCTTGAGCGGCGATTGATCCCGCAATCTGCAACGCGAGGATAAAGAAGCGCAGAAACAGGCCAAAAAACAGACCTGCCAACGCCTCTGCCCCAAGTGGTGCGAGCGCGGTCAGGGGCGTCGTCGGCATTGGGCCAATATCCTCTGCCACTGCGGGGGCGACGATCAAGGTAAACATGATTGCCAACACCAACCGCACCCGCGTCGGCACGGGTTGATCACCGAATGCAGGCAAAACGGCCATAACGGCACCAACGCGGATCAGCACGGCAAAGCCGACCCACAGCGTTGTTTGAGCGATAGGGAACAGGCGCGCGATGTCCTCCATCACGCGGGGACCAAACCCACCAAGGCTGGCCTCGCATCCATCCCGATCTCCTCGAACGACAAGACAGGGTTCATGACACCTTTTGCCGCCATGACAGTGCGCAGAAAACGGCGACGCTTTGTTGAAGTCACGACAGCGGCATAAGCACCTGCCTGCGCGGCTTGGCCCAACTTTTCTGCAATCCCGTCCGACAAGGCATTGAAACTGTCAGAAGGCAGCGCCACATCGCCACTGGACCCGCGTTCGCTGCGGATTTCGTATGTTGCAAATGTTTCTTCCCATTCGGGTGCCAATTGCACGAGGGGGATTGTGCCGTCAGGTCGTTTTAGTTGTGCAATCAGTTGGAAACCCAGCCTTTGACGCACGTGTTCCGTGATGCCATCAATCGTTTGAAACAGTTGCCTTCCCTCAGCCGTTGCCTCAATGATCAGACCTAGATTGCGGATCGATACCCGTTCTTCCAGCAAGAGCCGCAGCACCGCCAGCAGGATATCGATGGGCACTTTATCCGGCACCAATTCATCAAGCATTCGCCGATTGGCCTCTGCCCGGTCAGGGTCACTCAGCTTGACCATTTCGTCCAAACGTTGACGCAGCGCCTTAAAGGTCAGCAACCGCGCGAAGTTTCGTTTGACCGTTTCGAGCAGGTGAGTTGCCAAAACTTCAGCAGGTTGCACAACTGTATATCCCGCAAGCGCCGCATTTTCCTGATCGGACGGGGAAATCCAACGCGCTGGGGCACCGTAAACGGGTTCTTGCACATCCTCGCCTGCGACCGTTTGGTCTGCCCCTTCGCCCACCAATGCCAAGACTTCGTTCGGGCGCAAGACATCCCGCACCTGCTCGACCCCATGCACTTTGATGATATATGTCCCCGCAGTTAGCGCACTGCTGTCGGTTAGCCTGATTTCAGGAAGCATCACCCCAAAATCGGTCGCAACATGCTTGCGCATATTCGCGATCCGCGCGTCAAGGCCAGTCCCTGGGTCCAGAACCATGTCGATCAGATCGGTTGCGAACTCGACATGAATGTCGTCCAGATCCAATACGTCACCCATGGAGGCAGACTGCTGTGTTTCCTGATTGCTGCCAACGTCTTCCTGCGGGGTCACAGTGCCACCGTCCGGTTTGCGGGCAATCCAGACAGCGGTCCCGATCAAAGCCATTGCGGCCAGTATAAAGGGCAAGAACGGCAAGCCAGGAACAACAGCCAACAGCAACATAAGCACACCGACAGTTCCGAGCGCTTTGGGATGTCTGCCAATCTGTTCCGCAATTGCGGTATCCGTGGATCCGGTTGCCCCACCCCGTGCAAGTAACAATGCTGAGGCAACAGAAATCACCACGGCGGGTATTTGCGCGACTAATCCATCTCCAACAGTCAAAATAGCATATGTTTCAAAAGCACGTCCAACCGCCATATCATGTATGGTCAATCCGACAATCAGCCCCACAATCAGATTGAGTGCCGTGATCAGCAACCCTGCTATTGCATCGCCCTTTACGAATTTTGAAGCCCCATCGAGTGAGCCAAAGAAGGTTGTCTCTGCCTGCTCAAGCTCACGTCTTGATTTTGCTTCCTGATGGTCAATTGCCCCCGCAGCGACATCACTATCAATGGCGAGCTGTTTGCCCGGCATTGCGTCGAGGGCAAAGCGGGCCCCGACCTCAGCCATACGCGTAGCCCCTTTGTTAATCACGACGAAGTTGACGATGAGAAGCACACAAAAAATCACCAACCCGAGGAGGAGGTTACCCCCCATCACAAACATGGCAAAACCTTCAATCACATTGCCAGCGGCATCAGTTCCTGTGTGGCCTTCGCCAATAATCAGTTTTGTCGAAGACACATTCAGGGATAGCCGCAACACAAGCGATGCCAAAAGGATCGTAGGGAAAGCTGAAAAGTCGAGCGGCCGGTCAATGAACAAGGTCACTGTGAACATCAGAATGGCCAGCGCGAATGAGATCGCGAGCCCGAGGTCGACGACCCAAGGCGGCATTGGCAAGATCATCATGACGATGATCGCCATCAATGCAAGTGCAAGTAGAATTGTCGGCTGAAAGAGTGCCTCAAATCTGAGCGTCATCGCCGCAACGCCCTGCACGTGAAGCACCTAGCAACAGCAAATCCGAATACTTCGATCTGACACGCACCTGGCATTCTGCCCATCATGCGATACCCTCCTTCTGAGTAACTGCTGTGTGTCAGACAGATATTGCCAAACCGTTACTGCAGCTCGTCCATTTGCAAGGCGTCAAGCGACTCGATGATGTTAGTGCGCATGCGCTGAGAACTCTCAATAAGTCCGATCGCCTGTTGCAAGGGTTGACCAGAGCCCAAGGCCGAACTTTCGGCGCTGAGCTGCTGTGACTGCGCCGATTGATTGTTCGTTCTGCCATTCAGCGTGTTTGGCACTTCGGCACGCGCCTCATTACCAGCAATCTCGAGTAGATTTTCTGTTGGCCGTATCTGTTGTGCACGTGTTGCAAAGCCGATCCCTTGAAGCCGTGCAGCGATCGCTTCTCTGGTGAAATCGTCCTCGGGCAAGAGTGCATCGTTCCACGCGAACCTTGCGAACTCTGCATCAGCCATCTGTTCGACCGCTGCGGACGCATAGGCAATCTTGCGGCTTTCTTCCGTGTCTATGAAAGATGCCGCTTCTGTTTGGAGCAATTGTGCGGCTTGGGTAAAGTCTGCCGCACTCAGATGGTATTCAAACTGCGCCTGCGTCATCGCTGCAACCTGCTGCGCAATTTGGTCATCGGTAGTCATAGACTCTGCAAGCATGACAGCTTCGGGTTCAAGGCGCGTTTCAGCACGTTGGCTCACTTCAAAGAGTCTTTCCATAACAGCAGGTGACAAGACCCTATCATTTGCCACAGCCTCAAGAAGAATGTCTTTGCTTGCGCCATCACGTCCTTGCGCCTCTTCGAGACCACTCTCGATCAAGACCGTTGTTTCGCGGCCAGCTATTTCGTCCGGTATGCGTTCTGCAATCTGGCGTGCGCTTTCCACATCGCCGGCACCCAAGAAATACTCAGCAAGGATAGGGCCGACGATGCCGCGAACGAGTGGTGGCAACTTCCGAAAAACCTGAAGCAATTCGGAATGCGCATTATCATCCATCATCCCGCTGCCGGGATAGGCAAGTAATGCCCAGAGTGCGACATCAGAGTTGCAGGCCTGCTGTCCCGCCAAGATATCATCGGTGACGCCCTGCCCTGACATAATCTGGGCAAGAGCACGCGTTACCCGCAATTCACGCGAGTTTCGACCGTCCTGATCGATAATCCTGATCGCCTCCAGATCAAATCCGAACCGCAGATAGAGGCGGGCAAGTGCTAATGCCGCGTTGGGGTCAGTGAGATTATCCTCTGGAAATGCCTGGTCTTTGGCGGACGAAATCTGAGTAAACACATCACCGTCGTTGCCCCAATCCGCGAAAGCAAAATGCGAGTTCTCAAGACAGTTCAACCGTTCCACGTTGGGCACCAAATCCAGTGCGAGTGCCTCTATGCTGGTTCGCGCCGCAATACCTGGCGGTGCCGCTTCAAGATTCAGGTTTGAGTCGCCTTGGCTATCGCCTTGTTCGTCGCCTGCTTCCAAAAGGCCCTCCGACAATGCGCGACCGACGGACTGCAACAGTTCGTCCGCCAACATCGAGGCCGAACGGGTTTGCTCTTCCGAGAGCGTTGGCATCCCAACTTGCGTGAATGGGTCCGGACCATTCCCATTGGCAGCCCCCGATAGATCGTATCCACGGGGTTCTTCCGCATCTGTTGGGAACAGTGGAATGACTGCTTCTTCGGGAATCAAAAAACGCCCCTTAACCGCGACAGATTGTTCACCTACTCCTTCCAAACTTTTGGGTTCAACTGACGTTTGGATGGCACCCACCTCCCCAATATCCACGACCAAAAAGCGATCGCGAAACACAAAGGTTTCAGCTACACAATCACAGCCGAGCTTTAGGTTCAGGGCGGCCTCATCTTCATCTAACGTAACATCAACGATCCGTTCCCGTGGGATAAGATCAAAGAAGCCCGTAAGCTCAAATTCACGAGGGGGATCCATCTGGAGACGATAGCCATCTGCTTGTCTATTCAGTTGCCATTCAGCCCCTTCCCCAAGCGGCACAACAACCCTTGTAAAGGTTTCATGTTCGCCGGTTTGGACACGGATTGGATCACCGAACGCCCAAGCAGGCAAAAGCAGGCAGAAAATAGTGGCCGCTACCCTATTCATGCTGCTTCTTGCTTTGTCGCTTTCAGTGCCTCCTCCATCTCGGCAAAGCTGGGGCGATAGTGTTCCGGCATGTTTTGACGCCCTACTTCAACACAGATGTTAGGGGCATGTGCATGAAGGTTGGCGACCAGCACTTCTCTGATCAGTTGGTGGAAGTGCGCGTCTTCCTCGACGACAGATTTAACCTTGGCCGAAAACGGACCGACGAAGCCATAGGCCAAGAAAACACCGAGAAAAGTGCCTACAAGCGCACCCCCGATGAGTTTCCCCAAAACCTCCGGGGGTTGATCAATTGACGCCATTGTCTTGATCACTCCTAAAACAGCGGCGACAATTCCCAACGCGGGCAGTCCATCAGCCACAGTTTGCAGCGCATGGGTCGAATGCATCTTATGGTGCAACGTCGCCTCGATCCGTTTTTCAAGCACCTCTTCGACCTGATGCGGATCATCATAATTCATCGAAGCAGACCGCAGCGTATCGCAGATCAGTGCAACGGCCTCTCCATCATCGAGGATTTTGGGGTATTTGCCGAAGATACTAGAGGTATCCGGCGCCTCAATATGACTTTCGAGGGCGACGGGGTTCGTTCGCGCAACACGAACCAGTTCAAACAACAGACAAAGCAAATCGCGGTAGTCCTGTGCCTTCCATTTCGGGCCCTTGAAGACCTTTCCCATGTCCTTGATCGTTTGCTTGATCGCAGACCCATCATTGCTGATTGCAAAGGCGCCGATTGCGGCACCAAGGATCATGATCATTTCAAAGGGGAGTGCCTTAAGAATGATCCCCATTTTGCCACCGGCAAGCAGATAGCCACCAAAGACGGTGGCGAATACAAATACGATTCCAAAAAGGCCAATCATCTACGCCCATACCCACTTAACAGCTGATTTCAGAATCGGTTCTACCCGCAACCAGTTAAGGATTGGTCGACTTCACTGGGTCGGCACGTCAGCATTTCTCCCCGCAAGCACGACGCTGAATGCATAGGCTGTTTCCGGATCGAGCTCTGTCATGATCGCGGCAGCCAAATCAGGTCGCATCATTCCCAAAAAACCCGCAGCAAACTCAGGAGACATCTCGGCAAAGAGTGCTGCTGCTTCTTTCGGTTTCATGTTCTCATACACGGTGGTCAGCTGCGCCACATCTGTTGCCGAGGCGGTTTCAGCTAGAGCCACAGTTGCGCGCAATGCCTCTTCCGCAACCGTCAATTCAGCGATCTTTGCATCCAGCGCCCTCTGCGCCTCGGCCATCGCAGACGAACGTTCGTTCAACGCGCTTTCACGCTCTTCAATGCGTGCCTCACGGGCCCGCAAAGCAGCGAGATACCCCTCACTTTCGATTTCGGCGTCGGCTTGAACAGGAGCAGTAGCCTCAGCAGCCATCACCTGGGCGATGGCAGGCTTTGCTTCGATTGCAAAGCGCAATGCGGCAGAGGCGACAAGCATGGTGATCAACACCTGCACCACACCACGCCGCCGCGCCAGTCTCTTGCTTTGTTGGGGCATTAAATACTTCCCATCTTCTCGGCACGCCGGACAAAGTAAGGGCTATCGTCGTGGGCGATGTGCGCTGACGATTTTTCGGCAACACTGGCCGTCGGCAAATCATGCAAAGATGCGATCAGAATCTCTAGTCGCGCCCGCGCGTCGTCCGCTCTGGTGTGAATTTCGGCCAACTGGGCCGCAGAGGTCTTTGCATCTGATCTCGCTTTATCCAACGTCTTTTTGAGATCATCAACCTGCACCGACATGACGGCGACTGCGCCCCCAACCCCCTTTTCGAGATCAGTGAACGACCGCAGCCTCCGCGCCAATACGTGACAGTAGAGCGCAGCGCCCAGTGCGCCCGCGACCAATAGCACATCAGCTATCAAACCCATTTCTTCGCCTTTCTAGCTTAGAACAAATTCCATTATGAGCAGGTCCTTGACCCGCCCTTCTCCCGCAACCACCTGAATGCGGCGCAACATATGGGCGCGCATACGCGTC
The DNA here is from genome assembly GCA_964385035.1 of uncultured Loktanella sp. Lineage (GTDB taxonomy): Bacteria > Pseudomonadota > Alphaproteobacteria > Rhodobacterales > Rhodobacteraceae > Yoonia. Next base: position 15,630 of record CAYLMZ010000008.1, on the reverse strand, counting down.
AGGGCGGTGGGGTCTTCCAACGTCTCGATTTCAACAGCGCGCAGATAGCCGTTCAGAACGTCGATGATTCGCGGCTTGATCGCAGCCACCTCTTCGGCGCGGTTAGGGACCACCTCAAGCTGTGCCGCGAATCGCAAGTGATCACGCCCATTCGAACCCGGCAGCGAGATCACCAGAGGATCAAGCGCAACAAAGACTGGAAGTGGATCAGGCGCGCCAGATTGTTCAACGACAATCTCCGCCGCTTCCGCATTTTCTGCGCCGCCCAATAGGCCTGAATTAACTGCGAAAAATCCACCGCCACCACCAAGAAGCGCCAGAACGCACCCGATCAGGAGCGGACCCTTCGACCCTTTTTTTGGGTTATCAGCAGTGCTTTCATTTGTCGTCATCGCAGTCAAACCTCGATCCATCGCATGACTGATGAAATAGACGGCAAGCCCTAACCGATTGTTAAGGTCCCCCGTGCAATGACTGCACAGACGGCAGAAAGCCATGTCATTGGAGAATCCGAATTGGAAAATATGCGTAGCTTGTGGGACGCCTTGACGCCGCAACGTCGTTGGCTGGTGATCGGTGCAACCGTTTGTGTGTTCGGCGCAATCTTGTTGATGGCACGCAATGCGGGGCAGACAGACACTGCATTGCTTTTTGGTGGGTTGGATGCCCGTGCCTCCGGTGATGTCATCACTGCGCTTGACCAACAAGGTGTGGCTTACGAGGTGCGGGGGAATGCAATCTATGTGCCCACCGCTCAACGTGATGTCCTGCGCATGACTTTGGCCGGTCAGGGGCTGCCGATGACAGGAAATCGCGGATATGAACTCTTGGATCAGCTGTCAGGCTTCAGCACGACATCGCAAATGTTTGATGCGGCCTACTGGCGCGCCAAAGAGGGGGAATTGGCGCGCACGATTGTTGCCAGTCCGCATGTGGAGAGTGCGCGAGTGCATATCTCGACACTCTCGCAAAGGCCGTTTGAGCGAGATCAGACACAAACCGCTGCGGTGACAATTGCTTCTCAGCGCGGGCTTGGACCTGATCATATCAGGGCCCTGCAGTTCCTTGTCGCGTCCGCTGTGCCCCGACTTGCGCCAGAGGATGTCTCAATCATCGATGATGTGCGGGGCCTGATATCTGATGCGGAGGGTGCGAATGCACAGCCAAATAGTGACGCGCGCGCAGAGGCGTTGCGCCTGCAGGCAGAGCGGTTGCTGGCTGCACGTGTCGGCGCGGGCAATGCTGTCGTCGAAGTGACGGTTGATGCAACAACTCAGTCCGAGCAGATCACCGAGCGGCGTGTGGACCCCGACAGCCGCGTCGCCATCAGCACAGAGGTGACTGAAACCGCCGGCACGTCCAGCGATAGCCGGGGGCAGGCGGTCACAGTGGCGTCAAACCTGCCCGACGGAGAGGCGAATGGTAACGCTGGTGCATCAACAAACGAAAATAGCGAAAGCCGAACGATAACCAACTACGACATGTCCGAAACTGAGCGCCAGCTCGTGCGCGGCCCCGGAGAAATCCGTAGATTGACAGTGGCGGTGTTGATCAATGATGTGACATCCGTTTCAGATGAAGGCGTTGAGACAATCACCCCCCGCAGCCCGGATGAGCTCGCTGATCTAGGCGAATTGGTCGCCTCGGCCGTTGGGTTGGACACAGAACGCGGCGATGTCCTCACGCTGCGATCAATGCCCTTTGAACGGACCGCTTTTGGCGGCAGTGACCCGGTCGCGGCACCAGCCAGCGCGCCGCTTGATACGATGCAGATCATTCAACTCGGGACATTGGCTGCTGTAGCGTTGATCCTTGGTCTTTTTGTTGTCCGGCCGATTCTAATGTCACAGGCCCGATCAACCGCCCAACAATCTGACGAAGCACGCGACCCAGTCGCTGACTTTGCGCCGGAAATGGCCATGGCAATGAATGACGGCGGTCTCGACAGCTTCGCAGCGGATGCGCCAGTTGCACAAGCCGCCGAAAGTGATGTTTCAACACGATTGCAACAGATGATGGCCGAACGGCAACCTGAGGCTCTGCAGGTCCTTCAAGACTGGATTGACGACACAGATCTGCAACGAAAGGCATCGTGATGGGTGAAGCGCTTTTGGAATCATTTGATGCCGCGCCAGCCAGATCCCTGAGCGATCTTGCGTATGAAAAAGGCTTTCTTCATGGGCAGGAAGAGGCGCTTGCCCGTCACGCTGATGAACAATCCAAGCTCAGTCAGGAACTGGTCCAGGCCGTAAAGGACCTCGAGTTTGGTTTCGCCGAGGCGCGTGGTGAAATCATTCAAGGTCTCAGGCCGCTCTTTCAGTCCATTTGTGAAAGGATCTTGCCAGAGGTGGCCGCGCATAGCCTAAGCATTCAGATCGCAGAGGTTTTGTACTCTGCGGCGAGCGCGACCTCACCAACCGAGATGACAATTGCTGTCAGCCCAGAGCAATTCGAAGTCGTTCGGGAGGGAGTGGCAAGCGTCTCTGATGCGATCACGGTCGCCACTGATTCCGGGCTCTCAACGCATGCTGTCTCAATCGAACACTCCAAGAAGTCGGTTGTTTTTGACTACGACGCGCTGGCCCAAAGCATCGCCGAGATCCTGAGTAATTTCGACCAAATCCAAGAGAATAGGGTTAGTTATGAATGATGAATTCCCTCGCGCTGATAGCGCCATGCAAGCGATCCCGATTGAGATTTCGGTAAACGTCGGAAAGGCCCGCCCTCTTGTCAAAGACCTCCTTGGACTTCGCGAAAATGCCGTTTTGCCACTTGATCGGCGGGTCGAAGACCCCGTTGAGCTTTATGTTGGGGACAAACTGATTGCGCGTGGTGAACTGCAAGAAGTTGAAGGCGGGGAACCCGGCCAACTTGCGGTGCGCTTGACCGAAGTTGCGGCCCCGCATAGCGAGACATGACAAGGGCACCCTATCCAGTCTTGGGAGCACTTCTGATCTTGCTGATCGGTGCGCCCGCGTCAGCGCAGGAACTTGCGATTTCACTCGGCGAAGACGGGTCCCTGACAACCAGCGCATTGCAACTCTTGCTGGTGATCACAGTGCTCAGCCTTGTCCCAGGCATAGCGATCATGGTGACCTGTTTTCCGTTCATTGTGACCGTTTTTGCAATTCTGCGGCAGGCCATTGGATTACAACAATCACCGCCAAATATGCTCATCGTCAGTTTAGCTTTGTTCCTGACCTACTTTGTGATGGAGCCGGTTTTTGTAGCCGCGTGGGAACAAGGTCTTTCACCACTGGTGGACGGCGCGATCTCGATTGAGGAAGGATTCACGCAAACAATGGAGCCTTTGCGGGCGTTTATGCAGAACCGGATCGCCGAAGATACCTTTGCGACACTCGCAGACTTGCGCCCTGATGTCATACCAGGCGCGCCGCTTTCAGATGCCCCACTTTCTATCATTGTCCCTTCGTTTCTCCTCAGCGAAATGGAACGGGCGTTTCAGGTGGGTTTCATGATTTTCCTGCCTTTTTTGATCATTGATCTGGTCGTTGCAGCAGTCTTGATGTCCATGGGTATGATGATGGTCCCCCCCGCCATTGTATCGCTACCTTTCAAATTGGGCTTCTTTGTCGTGGCGGATGGGTGGGCACTGATCGCTGGCAGTCTTGTGATGAGCTACAACTAGGATCTCGAACTACGGACTTATCTCGCAGCCAAACCATGTTCATTTCTTTGCCTTCGGCAAACCAAAAAGCGTGCTGGGTGAGCGCAGCAAGGAAACACTTGTTGGAGGGCGCTACTCTATGTTCTTCCGAACTGTTGAGGGACAATCAGAGTAGCGAGGGTTCTTCGCAGAACATGACCCAAGCCATAAAGCTCAAGAGGAGACAGCGAGAAACTAACCTTCTGTTGCTCAGAGCTTGTGCACCGTGGTCATTGAAACCGAACGGCCTCAGGCGTGACTGCGTCTATCAGGTCGCAAACCGGTGATGGAGATAGCCTTCACGCTGAGCAATAGGGTTACTATGTGGCGACCTCACTGAACGATGAACTCAGCATGCAGCGCTCCGCTGGCTTTGATGGTTTTCAAGATATCAATCATGTCTCTAGGCGCGACCCCAAGCGCATTTAACCCTGCCACAACATCACTGAGTGAAACACCACTTGGCACCTCGACGAGGCCGATGCCAGGCTCCTCTTCGATCGCCGCATCGGTTCGTGGAACAACGACAGTTTCGCCAGGCGCGAATGGGTTCGGTTGCGCAACAAGCGGCGCTTCCCGAATGCGCAGCGTTAAGTTACCTTGGCTGACAGCGACCCTGCTAATGCGAACATCCTCTCCCAACACAATGGTGCCTGAGCGCTGATCAACAACGACGCGGGCGCGGCGTTCTGGGGCGACCAGAATGTTCTCGACTTGAACGAGTGCGCGCGCTGGCGATGATAACCCGGTCGCAGCAATATCCAGATGGACAGTTCCGGCATCCTGCATCACGGCAACTGCGCGCCCGAAGTTTTCGTTTATTGCGCGTTCGATGCGGTCCGCCGTCGTAAAGTCCGGTGTTCGGAGGGCCAGCCTGACCGAGTGTAAGGCGCTGAAATCAAAAGCCACCTCCCTCTCAACCTTGGCGCCAGAAGGGACGACCCCTGCCGTCGGCACACCTTGCACGATGGTTGCTGCGTCGCCCTCTGCAGATGCGCCGCCAGCGATGATAGTTCCCTGTGCGACAGCGTAGATTTCGCCATCTGCTGCATTGAGCGGCGTCATAATCAATGTGCCACCCAGCAGGCTTGTGGCGTCCCCAATTGCTGAGACGGTGACATCAATCGTGCTTCCGGTTCGCGCGAATGGTGGCAGGGCACCTGTCACGATGACTGCTGCGACGTTGCGGGGGCGAAATTGCTCTCCTGTCACATTGACCCCAAGGCGTTCCAAGACGTTGCCCAGAATGTCTTCGGTAAAAGGGGCATTTCGCAAGCCATCGCCCGTCCCATTCAACCCGACCACAAGACCGTACCCGACGAGGTCGTTTGATCGCACACCATCGAATTCCACAAGATCCTTGATGCGCACTGGGTTCGCCAAAGCTTGCGATCCACATAGCACGAGAAACAGGGCCAGTTTAAACAAATGACGCATCAGAGATACCTCAATAGGCTCAATTGCGACACACGTGCCACTGCTGAAAAATGAGCCTCCAATTGAACCTGAACCGCCTGAAGCGCTACGGCTGTTTCAAATGGATCAGCTGCGTCGAGTTGATTGCTTTGGATTGATAGTGCAACTTTTTCTGCCCGTAGCTGCGACACCTCTTCGGAGAGGATTTGCTGGCTGGCACCCAACGATGCACGGATACCAACAACCCCTGCTGCGGCACCTAAAATCGCCTCTCCTGAATGCTTCACCAACTCTAGTCGTGTTGCGTCATTACTTGTCGGTAAGTTGCCAAGCACCGCCGAAGATGCCACTGCTTGAAGAGCATCACGTATCGCTGCGTTGTCAGCACGAGGTGATGCCTCAATGTTTCTGGCATCTGATATCCTAACTTGTGCATCACCGCCGGTTGCGCCCAGATAGCCTGTCGTATTGAAACCTCCAGCGGGTGATTGAAACCAGTCTTCGACAGCCTGCAATATATCAGCGGCGGATGCGTTCGGCGGAATCCCGGCTGCAATATCAGCAAGCATTGCATCCCCGCCTTGCAGTGCCGGTGCATCGACAGCGGTGCCGGAAAACAGACTGCGGTCTCCGATACGGATGTTGAGGGTTTGGACGAGTTCGACGAAGGCCGATTGACTAGTCTCTACGGCGCGATCAACCTGCTGTGCATTGCTGATGTCAGTCACCTTCAACAACTGATCCGCCGTTTGCCCGAGAGCTTTGTCAAACCTTGCAAGCGTGTTTTGTACTTGTTCAAGCCTAGTCGCAGTCTCATTCGCGGTCTGCAAATATGCTTCAACCTGTGTCAGGTTTGACCTGATACTTGTGAAGCGCGATGTATCACCGCTGAGAGCATTGGCGAGGTCAGCGCGCTTGCCGGTTGAAAGCTCTGTTGTTAGCCTGTTGAGGTCTGTTTTGATTGCCGTCGTATTTCGCGCAAACGACAGTTGTTGAGCCATATCCCCGATACCTGTCAAAACCATCTAGATCTCCATCAATCGGCGCATCATAAAATCGACTGTTTCGATCACTTTCGCATTTGCTGCATAGAATTGTTCGACCCTGATCAACGTCTGGAGTTCCTTATCTGTGTCGACACCATCAGCGAGCTCTGCTTGCAGAAGCGTATCGAGTCGTGCCGATGCGAAGCTTGTGGCACTGTCCGCGTCGAACCGTGTGGACCCCAGTTGGGCGATGTAGTCAGCGCTGCGCGCCGCGAGCGACTTTGCGGGATCGCCAGGCTGGCCTGCACGTTGCGCGCCCATCGCGTCAATCCAGCGATTGATCTGGGTGGGATCACCCGGACCCGAAGATACGCCACCTGCCAACCCGTCACGGATAACCGCAGATTGACCACCACTCAAAGGATCAACATCTGCATTCAACGCAATGCGAGACGCGAGACCCGCGATATCCCCAGGATCCAGCGCATCACCTTCGTCAGTGAAGACGCCCAGACCGCCCACCCCGACAGTGGGGTCGTTAGTTGGGTCTTCAAAACGTGAAATCAAATCAGCAGCGATGCTGTCCATGGCGGCCTGCAACTCTGGTAGCGTCCGGTCGCGCATTGCAAATGCCGCACCCAGACTTCCGCCGTCGAGCCGACCAACACCGTCACTAAGGTCAATGCTCGCACCATCTAGCTGAATGCCGGAAAGCGCCCCGGATTCAAAGGTCATGTCACCTGTAATTGTCGGGGTTGGAACAAAGGTAAATTCAGCTGGCCGACCATCCAAGAGTGTCAGACCGCTGGTTGTCATCAGCCGCACAGTGCCATTGTCACGGACAGTTTCCCGAATTGGGACAATCTGGGCGATACTGTCTACTTCTCGTTGCCTGGCGTCGAGCAAGGCCGAAACATCATCACCGGATGCTGAAACCCGCAAAATATCTATGTTCAATGTCGCGATGTTCTGGAGCGTTCGGTTCAAGTCGGCAACATCTCGGGCGATCATGCTGTCAGCTTCTGCGCGTTGCTGCTGGACAGTCCGGGAATTATCCCGCAGTTCCTGTGCAAGCTCATCCATCCGCCTTACAACCGTATCCAGTCTCTCTTGTGACGCTGGATCAGCACTTGCCCTGATGAGGGCGGCTTCCACCGCGGCAAGGCGTGAGGCAAGATTTCCCTGATCATCCGGTTTCCCAATCGCCCCTTCGAGCCGTCCGAGCATCTCGGATGTGCGCTGTTGGCCGCTGAATGCTGCATCCGCGAGCCTACGATCGCCCAAGAGACCGGGGTCAACCAGCCTGTTTATCCCATCTATTCGGACCCCACCTCCGACGTCGCCAACCTGCACTGACGACAGTTCAACAGTGCGGCGTGCGTATCCCTCTGTCAGGGCGTTGGAGAGGTTTGAAGAAACTACCTCTGCCATGCGCGAGCTTGCACTCAGGCCGGTAAGCGCGTTGTTCAATGCACCGGATATTGCCATGCGACCGTCCCTTCAGACTTAGCGTTTAATATTTGTGGTCTCTTGAAGCATCTCGTCGACAGTCTGAATGACCTTTGCGTTTGACGAATAGGCACGCTGTGTCTGAATGAGTTCCGTCAACTCACCCGCAACATCGGTTGCAGACTCTTCCCGTGCGAAACCAACGATATCACCGGTAGGCCCGTCGCCTGCATCCCAAAGGAAGAATGATCCGCTATCAGGAGTCACGCGGTAGCTTTGTTGATCCAGAGTTTCCAGGCCGTTGACGTTTGGCACATCAACGAGAGGAATCTGGTATAGGACACGGTTGATTCCGATGTCGAAAGACGCCCGGACGAAGCCGTTTTGGTCCACCTCGATCGAGGTCAGACTACCCACTGGCGTACCGTTCTTAGAAATAGAAACAGGTGCAAAAGCATCAGACAGTTGTGTCAGGCCGATAGAACTGCCCAGCTCACCAATATTGATTTCCATCGGCCCACCATCGACCTGGATAGTCAGCGCACCGGTAAGCGGATCATATGCCCCTCCAACAGGGGCCAATGGGTCCGCAAAGTCTACATTGGCCAACGTTCCGCCACCGCCACGGGTCGCATCGAAAGTCAACGTATACTCACCCACGATATCAGGGATGCCGTCGGTATCCACGTCGGATTCACTATCGCGAATGACCATCGTCCACTCATTAGAGGCCCCATTGGCTGGAACAGTCGGCGTAAACGTAAAGTTCAGATTGGAAGACGCACCAAGATTATCAAAATATTCGACCGACAGCGTTTCGGTGTCGCCTGCCGACCCCTCTCTGGTGGAAGTCGCGGGCAGGTTCACCGCAAGATCAACGCGAGTTGTCGCCTCGCCCGCGAACTGGTTTGCGTTGATCTGGACCGGCACAAGCCCATCGATCGAATCCCGCGGATAGTTTGGGATGGTGCCATCAGGTGCCGCTGGAACCCCCAAGAGCACCAAGCCGCCCGGTGTGCGCAGATAGCCCTGATCATCCGGCCGGAATGACCCTGTCGTCGTCAAGAAGAGTGGGTTGTCACCGTTGCCAACCGCGACAGATGTTTCCGAGGTGACGGGCAGCATCCCCCGCCCGCGCACCGCGAGGTCGGTAGGATTCGACGTAGACACCAGCGCGCCGCGTTCGTCGATCAACCGCGACGTGGTCGTCCTGACACCGCCTGCGGAATAGGTGCCTTGTCCACTTTCAATGACCATCGACTGGAAATCGGTGACGGCCCGTTTGTACCCGTAGGTCGACGAATTCGAGATATTGTCAGAAATCGTTGCCAAACGAGAGGCATTGGCTGCCAACCCAGCCACACTGGCATTCAAAGAAGAGGAAATCGTCATACAAAGCGCCTTTCTGCGTCAGAAGGAATCCACGTTTCCCCCTCTCTAGGTCATTTCTCTTAACGCCCGCCTAATGCCTAAAATGCAGCCAATCACCGGTCTGATCGCAGCAAGATCACCTCAAGCCGATTGTTGCGTGGCTCAGTTGCATCGTTTGTGACAGGTTCACGATCTCCGCCGCCAGAGATTCGCGTCAGGCGAAGTGGATTTAGCCCACCTGCTTCTAGCAACCGGCGCATTTGTTCTGCGCGGCCAGTGGAAATTTCCCAAACCGGGTAGTTGGCGTGGAGCACTGATTTAGCGCTCAGATGCCCTTCCAGCACGACACCGTTTTCGACGATCCCAAATATCTGGGCCATGACGTTGGCAATCTCGGCTGTCACCGGTGTTGGGGTCGTCGTTTCACCCACAAAGAGCGTTGCGTCAGGCAGATCATAAAGCTCGATGATAAGCCCTTCTTCGGTTAACCGCGTCACGATGTGCCGCAAGGCCTGATCCGACACCATGCTTTCACCGCCCTGCCCCATCAAGATCGCTTCGATGTCGCGCAATGCGGCGACCTGTGCGGCGGCGGCTGACTCACCTTCGGGATCACTGGTGCTTGTGACCGGGTTGCTGCCAAGCGTGGGTTGATTGATCCCGGTTCCGTTACGGGCCAGCGTTTCTTCGCTAAAGATATCATCACCGCCAAAGGCACCATCCCCACCGCCCGAAACGCGATTGATCGGGATGGTAGGAGAGAAGTAGTCCGCGATCCCCTTGCGTTGTTGCTCGGTTGTGGCGTTCAGAAGCCACATCAGCATAAAGAATGCCATCATTGCAGTGACAAAATCCGCATAGGCAACCTTCCATGCGCCACCATGATGGCCGCCACCGGCAATCACTTTCTTACGCTTAATGATCGTCGGTGCGTTGTTACCCGTCGCCATCTTTGCCCCTTTGCAAGTTACCCGAACGAAGGACTAGCAAAGAGGGGGTGAAGCGATGCTTAAAGGCTCAATTCGATACAAATGCGACGCCTATACGGTCTGATCAGCCGCCTGCGCGCCGTCAGAGACAACGGCAAGGTCCAGAACCCGCTGCAAGGCTGCGCCGCGCGCAAAATCCGGCAGGGCCTGGGACCCCGATCTGATTGCAGCGATAAAACGCTCGTAGTTCGTGGCAACAGCCGGTGTGTCGACTTCGACCCATGTCGCCTCTGTCAAATTGTCCCCTTCCGAAATCAGCAGGCATGATTTCCAGTTTTCAAACCTGACATCCAGACCACCAAGTGTTCCATAGAGCCGCAGGCGCAGATCATTGAGATGACCACTTGCAAAACGGCTGGCGTGTATCACGCCAATGGCTCCGTTTTGCAAACTGACATGCATCACCGCGCTATCGTTGGCATCCAACGTATATGGTCCAATCCGGCCGCCCTCGGCTTTGTCAAATGTCTTGAGCCGGCATGAAATATGACTGATCGGGGCCCGTGCCGCAAAACTGGCAAAATCGAGGATGTGGACGCCTACATCCCCCAGAACGCCCATTGACCCGTGAGCGGTGGATAGCCGCCAAAGCCATTGATCTTCGTCGGCCCAATGCCCCCAGGCGTCCTGGGTCAACCAGCTTTGCAAGTATGACGCTTCGAAGTGCCGAACCTCGCCGATGCGGCCTTGAGCTACCAGTCGCTCTGCATGCATCAACGCGGGCACATTGCGATATGTCAAATTCACCATGTTCACGACACCAGCGGCCTCGGCGGCATCTGCCATTTCAAGGGCATCTGCCTCGGATGTGGCCAAAGGCTTCTCGCAAAGCACATGCTTGCCAGCAGCAATCAAGGGCAAGGTGGTTCGTTTGTGGACAGCATCAGGTGTAACGTTGGAAACCGCATCAAAGGCGCCCCACGCGATTGCATCCTCAACGCGCGAGAAACCCTGCGGAATGCCGAACTCAGCGTTAAACGCAGCGAGCGTATCAGGATTGATATCCACGCTCGCCACGACCGACACGCCGTCCATCGCCTGATAGGCCGTCACGTGATCGCGCGCCATGCCGCCGGTGCCGACAATCAAAACGCGGATCATCGGTATCCCTCTTCCCCGTCTTTATGCAGACGCGGGCCGCGCGCCTGAAGTGGTTCGAGCGCCTCATCGACAGGCACGTTTGGCGCATCATTCACGCCAACGACACGTGGGGCGGGGTTGTAGGCCCAGCGCACTGCGTTGCGCAGGACGGTCTGCACATTGGCATCGTGGTAGGTCGGATAGGTCTCGTGGCCGGGGCGGAAATAGAACACGTTGCCTGCTCCGCGCTTATAGGTCAGGCCGGAACGAAAGACCTCGCCCCCCTGAAACCAGCTGATAAAGACGGTTTCGAGCGGTTCGGGGACACCGAATGGTTCACCGTACATCTCTTCGTTCTCAAGCTCAAAATGATCCGGCAGACCTGCGGCAATGGGGTGATTGCGCGAGGCCACCCAAAGCCGTTCACGTTCGCCAGCCTCTCGCCACGTCAGGTTACACGGCGTGCCCATCAGGCGTTTGAAGATCTTTGCAAAATGGGCGGAGTGCAAAAGGATCAGGCCCATCCCAGCATTAACATGGTCAGCAATGCGTTCCACAACAACGTCGGATACATCCCCATGCGCCGCATGACCCCACCACAACAGAACATCCGTCTGGGCGAGCCGCGCTTCGGGCAAGCCGTGTTCGGGCTCTTGCAAAGTCGCGGTGGTTGCATCGATTCCATCGGCCTGCAAAGCCTGCGCGATGGCAGTATGCATGCCCTCTGGATAGAGGCCCGCGACAATTTCATTGGTTTGCTCGTGGACATTCTCGCCCCAAACGACGGCTTTGATTGCCATAATGATTCCCTCCCAAAGCGCTTTGGAAAGACGTTGTGCGAGACTGTTAGCGATAGCAAGATGGAAATTTTGCAGGCAAAGCATATCTCGCCATGTACGAACCGAACCGGTCTGACGGGACATTTTACCACAGTGTAAATCCAAGTTTACACTTGCCGTAGTATTTATGTAAATCTACACTGACATTATGAGTGTCACGTCCGATTTACATCTAAAATCCAGCCACCGCCGCTGGCCAGAGCCAAAGGCGATGCTGACGCTGATCAAGCCGCATACGTGGTTTCCACCAATGTGGGCCTATCTTTGCGGGATCGTCTCGGTTGGAGCGAGCCCTTGGGACCATTGGTTTCTGGTCACTCTGGGCGTGATCCTTGCCGGGCCTGTTGTCTGCGGGATGTCACAGGCTGCAAATGACTGGTGCGATCGCCATGTAGACGCCATTAACGAACCTGACCGTCCGATCCCTTCGGGGCGCATTCCGGGACGGTGGGGGCTCTATATCGCCTTGATCATGACCGTTCTGGGTTTGCTGATTGGCTATCAACTGGGACCTTGGGGGTTTGGCGCGACAATCCTCGCTGTTGCCGCTGCTTGGGCGTATTCGGCTGAACCTTTTCGCGCAAAGAAATCGGGCATCTGGGGGCCGGGCCTTTGCGGGCTGGCCTATGAGACACTGCCGTGGATCACTGGCGCCGCAGTGGTCGCCGCAGGCGCGCCGGCTGCCGAGGTGATTATCGTCGCCGTTCTTTACGGGCTTGGGGCGCATGGGATCATGACACTCAACGATTTCAAAGCCATTGAGGGTGATCGCGCCATGGGCCTGCGGTCCTTGCCTGTTACACTGGGACCGGAAAAGGCTGCCAAAGTTGCATGCTGGGTCATGGCTGTCCCGCAAGTCATCGTGATCGCTCTTTTGATCTATTGGGGCAAACCTGTTCATGCAGCAGGTGTTATCGCCATGCTGTCGGTCCAGATCGGGGCAATGCGCGTGCTTCTGCGTGACCCCGAAGGAAAAACACCTTGGTATCAGGGCATGGGCATCCTTTTCTATATCAGCGGCATGATGATCGCAGCCCATGCACTGCGCAGCGTGGGGGTCTAAGATGACACTTTCATGGTTCCAGATCGTGCGGCTTGGCTTCGTGCAGTTGGCACTAGGCGCCATCGTTGTGCTGACCACATCGACACTGAACCGGATCATGGTTGTCGAGTTGGCCTTGCCCGCGCTCCTGCCCGGTCTTTTGGTTGGCCTGCACTACGGTATCCAGCTGACACGCCCGCACTGGGGGTTCTATTCCGATGCGGGCGGGCACCGGACACGGTGGATCATTGGCGGTATGGTGGCTTTGGCGTCAGGCGCATTTATCGGCGCGCTTGCACTGCCAGTCTTCCCGCAATCATTCAGCCTTGGCTTGATCATATCGATCCTGGCTTACACCCTGATCGGCCTTGGGGTCGGCGCCTCGGGCACATCAATGCTGGCACTCCTGGCCACGACAACACAGGCCGACCGACGCGCTGCAGCAGCAACAATCACCTGGCTGATGATGATCTTCGGTATCGCAGCAACTGCGGGCATCGTGGGTCAACTGATCGACCCCTACACGCCCGCCCATCTGATACGGATCGTCGGCTGTGTCTGCGCAATTGCCACGGCAGTCACCGCACTGGCCGTCTGGGGGATCGAGCGCAAGCTGGTCGCCCGACGCGAGCCCGATCCCACGCCCTTCATGGAAGGCCTGCGAGAAGTATGGTCAGAACGCAAGGCACGCAACTTCACAATTTTCGTGTTCCTGTCGATGACCGCCTATTTCATGCAGGAACTGATATTGGAGCCTTATGCGGGCCTCGTCTTTGGCTTCACCCCGGGACAATCGACATCCCTGTCAGGGGCGCAGAATGGCGGCGTTTTTCTTGGCATGCTCACCGTCGGCATCATGGCGACAGGTCTCAAGATTGGGGCATTGCGGGTGTGGGTCATGACGGGCTGCGTCGGGTCTGCTGGCGCGCTTGGGATCATCGCAATGCTTGGCCCAATCGGGCCCGAAGCCCCTCTGATGCCTGCTGTTGTCCTTCTTGGGTTCTTCAACGGCATGTTCGCTGTCGCTGCGATCGGGTCGATGATGGCACTTGCCGCTGACGGCGCCGAACGGCGCGAAGGCACCCGGATGGGGCTTTGGGGTGCTGCCCAAGCCATTGCCGCAGGCTTTGGCGGATTGCTGGGTGCTGCCTGCGTCGATGTTCTGCGCGTGACCCTGCCTGACGCCCAAGCCTTTGGCACAGTTTTTCTTGCCGAAGCCGCCCTCTTCATCGCGGCCACTGCCATGGCCGCCAAAATCATGGACCGCAAGGTCCCTCAAGCCACCCTCGTTCCAGGAGAATGATCCATGCAATATGATGTCGTTGTTGTTGGTGCCGGACCCTCTGGGGCAACGGCCGCCGAGGACCTTGCCCGATCGGGCCACAAGGTCGCCTTTATAGATCGCGATGGGCGGATCAAACCTTGCGGCGGGGCGGTGCCACCACGTCTAATCGAGGATTTCTTTATCCCGGATGAGCAACTCGTGGCGAAGGTGAACACGGCCCGTATGATCTCGCCCACTGGGCGGCAGGTCGATATCCCGATCGAGAACGGGTTTGTCGGTATGGTTGACCGCGAACATTTTGACGAATTCCTGCGCAAGCGGGCAGCAGACGCGGGCGCGCATAGATACAAAGGGACATTCGTCCGGATCGAACGCGACGGCGAAGGCACGCATGTGGTTTACCGCGACAAGATCAGTGGCAACGAAGTGAAGCTTGATACCAAAATGGTCATTGGCGCCGATGGCGCACGCTCAAACGTCGCGCGGGCCGAGGTCAAGGACGGGGACAAAATCCCCTATGTGATCGCCTATCACGAGATCATCGAGGCACCGGCCCCGACAATGACCTATGATCCCAAGCGGTGTGATGTCGTCTATGACGGCAAAATCTCACCCGACTTTTATGGCTGGGTTTTCCCCCATGGGGCGCAAGCCAGCGTTGGCATGGGATCAATGATCAAATCTGTTGACGTCAAACAGGCGACCGCAGATCTGCGCGCGGCCTCTGGGCTGACAGATTGTAAGACGATCCGCAAAGAAGGGGCACCTATCCCGCTCAAGCCGCTGGACCGCTGGGACAATGGCAAAGACGTCGTACTTGCCGGAGATGCAGCCGGGGTCGTGGCCCCCTCATCCGGCGAAGGCATCTATTATGCGATGGTCGGCGGACGGGTCGCCGCAACAGCAGCAGCGGCAGCGCTTTCCACAGGGCGCGCCAAAGACCTGCAACTGGCCCGCAAGCTCTTTATGCGCGAACACAAACAAGTCTTCCGCGTCTTGGGCGCGATGCAGAACGCCTATTACCGCAGCGACGAGCGGCGCGAGCGGTTTGTCTCCCTGTGTCATGATGTCGACGTGCAAAAGCTGACGTTTGAGGCCTATATGAACAAGAAACTCGTAAAAGCGCGCCCAATGGCGCACCTGAAAATTGGCATCAAGAACCTCGCACACCTGACCCGTCTCGTATCACCGCTACGCACATGACTATTATGATCCCGGCCTGGGAAAACGGCATCCTGAAACCTGTTGAGAAGCTTGACGCGCATTTGCGCGGGCTCAAGCACAAAGCGGTCAGCGTTTTTGTTATGAACCGCGGACGTATTCTGATCCAGCAGCGGGCGATGGGCAAGTACCACACACCCGGCCTGTGGGCGAACACCTGCTGCACACATCCTGAATGGGACGAGAATGCAACGGATTGCGCGGTGCGCCGTCTTGACGAAGAACTTGGCATCAAAGGGCTCTACCCGTCCCATCGCGACCAGATCGAATACCGCGCAGATGTCG
>CAYLMZ010000007.1:0-43310 GCA_964385035.1 uncultured Loktanella sp. | reverse complement strand
CCCGGCGATCTGACCTTTCCGATCATGCAACGCCTTTGTGGCCCCGGCATTGTAGTCACTGAGGAAGAAGCCTTGCGTGCGGTGGCCTTGGCCTTTGAGCGTCTGCGCGTCGTGATTGAGCCGGGCGGGGCCGCGGCGCTGGCAGCCGCCTTGTTCCATCCCGATGCATTTGAGGGCGATGCCGTTGTGGCCGTGGCCACTGGTGGCAATGTCGATGCAGATGTCTTTGCCAAAGCACTGGAGACATTGAAATGAACCGTTTCACCATTGCCAGTTTCAACGTCAAAAACCTGATCGAGGCCGATCAGGAATATTACCGTTTTGAGCAATACACGCCCGAAGAATACGCCTGGAAGCGTGCCTGGCTTGCCGATCAATTGCTGACGATGAATGCCCATGTGGTCTGCTTTCAAGAGATTTTCACTGAGGCTGCCTTGCGCGATGTGATCATCGAAACGGATGAGTTGGGCCAAGAGGCCAATGAGGCCGTGATCCCCGATCGGTCGAAGAAATACGCCCGCAAGGCGATCTTTCGCAAGCTGGCCTTTGAACCCTATACGGAGGCCGCCCTTACCTTTGCCCCAAACAGCTTTGACGGCGGTCCGGGCCAACGCCGCCCCGGCGTGGCAATCTTGTCGCGCTTTGGGTTTGTCGGGGCACCTGAGGTTTTGCAGGATCTGCCTGAACCACTCGATATCCCTTTCCGCGATCTTGATGGCAGCGACGGTGGCAGCTACCGGATCACGCGGTTGAGCCGCCCGTTGCTGAAGGCTCGCGTGCCTGTGGGGGATAAAGTCATCACGGTGTTCAATTGCCACCTGAAATCGAAACTGGGTGAGCTGGACATGCCTGAAGGTGCCCCCTTCCCACCCGCCGCTGATCTGGTGAACTATGATCCTGCCGGACGCGCGTTGGGCTCACTCCGCTCCGCCCTGCGCCGGATGGCAGAGGCTTGGGTGCTGCGTCGTGAGATTCTTACCGAGTTGGACGCTGGCAACCCCGTCATGGTCCTTGGTGATTTCAACGACAGCGAGCACGCGGTCTCATCCGAAATTCTGACCGGCGAGGCCCCGTTCAAGAACTATGCTTGGATGCGCCGCCATGACGCAAAAAAACGCAATGACCGCTACACCGATGATGAAAACGAAGCCATTCAGCCCCAGATCAACGCCGTGCGTCTCTATTCGGCTGAGAAGCTCTTCGTGAAAAAATCACTGCGCGATATGGTCTATACCTCGGCCTTTGGTGGGGTATTCGAGAGCATCGACCAAATCCTGATGTCCCGCCATTTCCTTGCCGAAGACCCGGCCAGTATCGGCGAGATGGAATATTTCAGCGTTCTGAATGACCACATTACTGATGGGTCCCACCCGGAGGCCCCCTATAACAAGCTTGCCTCTGACCACGGGCAGATCATGGCGCATATGATCATTGGTGAGCCGGAAGACTAAGTGATGACCAAGACAGAACTGCGGGTGCAAAGCCGCGATGGCACCATGATTTTTGCCCAAAGCGAGGGGCCCGTCGATGGCCCCACGCTCGTGTTTTCGAACTCGCTTGGTTCCACCCTGAACATCTGGGATCAGGTCATCGCGCACTTGCCTGCAGGCTTGCGCATCATTCGCTACGATATGCGCGGTCATGGAGCCTCTGATGTGCCTAAAGGTCCCTACACGATGGGTCAGTTGGTGGGCGACGCTGAGGCTGTCTGCGATGCCTTCGGGGTGAAGGACACGAAGTTCGTCGGCCTGTCTGTGGGCGGGATGGTCGCTCAGGGGTTGGCTGTGAAACGTGCCGATTTGGTGCGGACGATGGTCCTGTCCAATACCGCCGCCAAGATTGGCAACCCCAAGCTCTGGGATGATCGCATCAACCTGATCCGCACCAAGGGTATGGCGTTTGCTGCAGATGAGGTCATGAAGCGCTGGTTTGGGCGTGATTTCTACGGCACCCCTGCGATGACCCCGTGGCAAGAGATGTTCGCGGCCAATGACGTCGAAGGCTATGCCGGTGTCTGTGCCGCCATTGCAGGCACTGATTTCTACACCCCCACCAGTGGTTTGCGCATTCCGACCCTTGGCATTGCAGGGTCCGAGGATGGCTCGACCCCGCCTGATCTGGTCCGCGAGACTGTCGATCTGATCCCCGGCTCACAGTTCAAACTGATCCGGCGGGTTGGGCATCTGCCTTGCCTTGAGGTGCCGGAGGTTTTTGCAGGACATCTCACCGATTTCATCACGGCCACCGGGCATTTGTCGCCGTAAGGCGCGACTGACACTCTCAAGCGTCAGAAACATTCTTCCCAATCTAAACCGAACAGTTTAACGCTGCTGGGATGAATAAACGCCTCGCCATTACCTTTATCCTGATCTCTGTCATGCTTGATAGTATGGGCATTGGTCTGATCATGCCTGTCATGCCGGACCTGATCCAAGAGGTTGAGGGTCAGGGCATCGGGGCCGCTGCGGTTTGGGGCGGTATCCTCGCCACGATCTTTGCCGCGATGCAATTCCTGTTTGGGCCGACTTTGGGTAACCTCTCGGACCGCTATGGGCGCAGGCCGGTGCTGATCATCTCGCTGGTGATCATGGCGTTTGACTATGTGCTGATGGCGCTGGCTTACACGATCTGGCTTTTGGTTCTGGGGCGTGTGATCGGTGGAATCACGGCCGCGACCCAAGCCACATCCGCCGCTTACATGGCTGACATTTCGGACCCTGATGAGAAGGCTGCGAACTTTGGTCTGATCGGGGCGGCTTTTGGGGTCGGATTTGTGCTGGGACCGATCATTGGCGGATTGCTGGCCGAATACGGCACGCGGGCGCCGTTCTGGGCGGCGGCCTGCCTTGCTGCGGCGAACGCGGTTTTCGGGTATTTCGTGCTGCCCGAGACGGTGACCGACAAAATCCGCCGCCCCTTTGAATGGCGGCGCGCGAACCCGCTTGGGGCCTTCAAGAACATCGGAGCGTTGCCCGGGCTGAAACGGCTGCTGCTCATCACCTTTGTCTATACCATCGCGTTCTTCGTCTACCCCGGTGTCTGGGCCTATTTCGGGGCTGAGCGTTTCGGCTGGGGACCAGGCATGATCGGCCTGTCCTTGGGCATCTTCGGGATTGGGATTGCGGTTGTGCAGGGGCTGTTGATCCGCCCGATCCTGAAGCGGATTGGCGACCGAAAGGCGGTCATCCTGGGGCTGTCGATTGATGTGCTGGCCTTTGTTGCTTTGGGTTTTGTGACCCAAGGCTGGATCGCACTGGCACTCACACCGCTAACGGCATTGGGGTCAATTGCCGGGCCTGCGTTGCAAGGGATCATGTCGCGCACGGCCTCGGATGATCAACAGGGCGAGTTGCAAGGGACGGTCACCTCGATCAACGCGGTCGCCACGATCGTCGCCCCCTTGATGGTGACGCAAACCTTCTTTTTCTTCACTGACGGCAATGGTCCTTTCTATGCACCGGGGGCACCGTTTCTTTTGTCCGCCGTGCTGACCGTCGGATGCATCATCGTGTTTTTGCAAACGCCACGTCCAAAGCGCCCGCGCGCCACGTAATGTCGCCTTTGGGCTTGCACCTAGGAAGGCAGAGTCGCAGGGTCAGCGGGCACGTCGTTAATAAGGTCCAAGACATGTCCCAGATCAAAGCTGCCGTTTGCCGTGAGTTCGGCGCCCCACTCACCATCGAGACTGTGACACTCGCCGCACCGCAGATGGGCGAGGTTGAGGTCAAACTAAGCGCCTGTGCCATTTGTCATTCCGACATCACCTATATGGGCGGTGGATGGGGTGGGACTTTGCCTGCGATCTACGGACATGAGGCTGCGGGCAAGGTGACGGCAGTTGGTGAAGGGGTCCGTGGCATCGCGGTGGGTGATCCCGTTGTGGTGACCCTGATCCGGTCTTGCGGGACGTGCCCGTCCTGTGCCGGCGGTGCGCCGGTGGCCTGTGAGACAGATACGGCAACCAGTCCGATCACTGATGCGGATGGTGCCCCTGTGGTGCAGGCGATGCATACAGGTGGATTTGCCGAAAAGGTCGTGGTGAGCCAAAGTCAGGTCGTCAAGCTGAGTGACGGGATTTCCATGGAAAGCGCGTCTCTTCTGGCGTGTGGCGTGATCACGGGTGTCGGCGCTGTGGTCAATGCAGCCTCATTGCGTGCGGGACAGGACGTGGTTGTCATTGGCGCGGGCGGTGTCGGCCTGAACGCAATCCAGGGCGCTCGTATTGCAGGTGCCCGCCGGATTATCGCCGTAGACATGAGTCCCGAAAAACTGGAGATCGCCAAGGAATTCGGCGCCACCGATGGTGTGCTTGCCACCGATGACAAACCGTGGCGCTCCGCCAAAGAGGCGATGGGACGCGGCGCAGATGCGGTCTTTGTGACTGTGGGTGCCATCCCCGCTTATGACACCGCGCCAAAGTATCTGGCAAATGGTGGGAAAGTGATCATGGTCGGCATGCCCCATTCAGGTGATATGTCGACGTACGAACCAGTGATGCTGGCCGCAACGGGCCAAGGCATGGTCGGATCCAAAATGGGCGACGTGGTGATCGCACGCGACATCCCGTGGATGGTCGATCTTTATGAGCAGGGGCGGTTGAAGCTGGACGAGCTGATCTCGGGCCGCTGGTCGCTTGAGCAGATCAACGAGGCGATTGCCGATACCAAGACGGGCAGTGCCAAGCGCAATGTAATTGTGTTTGAGTGAGGGTGCGCACGGGTTGCACTACCATACGTGCTAGCTTGCGATATCCTTTAGTATGCCTTGGTAGTCAGCCATAAGACCCTCATCATCAAGACGGCCGCTGACCCATTCCTTGTCAATTGCTATCTCTCGGGCAGCTACAAGCTCGCGCCCGATTTCTGGCGGCGTTGTGGCGTCCGAAGTCCCGTTGGCCCAGTCGTGAAATGCGGTTGAGAAACGCACGGCTGCCCCACTTACCGGTAGGGCGCGTAGTCCGCCCTCTGCATAGAACGTCAGGCTGTCGCCCATCTCTTCGCCAATGATCGTGACCCGATCACCCAAACAGTGCTTGAGGATCGAAACAAAGACGATAGCGGCTGAAAAGGTGAATTTGTCGACCAATAGCACCACTTGCTTGGCCTCAGTTTGTGAGATGCTGTCAATCAACGGCATCGCTTTGATGAAATCACCGCCTGTGTTTCCCCGCACATCAATCAGCAGCTTTGCGTGCCGAGAGGCCCCGACACGGACCGCCGCATCCCGCATTTCTTCAGGCAGCTTGGTTTCGTCAGGATCAAAGAAACTGGGCAACGTGATGGCCAGCCCCTTGTCGTGAAACTCTTCGCACCGGAAGAAGGTCTCAGGTTGCCAGCCCGGATCCGCTCTGCCGTGTTCGTTCCTTGGATAGAGTGTCGATGCAGGCACCAGATCATCATGTGCCATCGTCAACGTGGTGACCTGTCCGTCTTTGCGCATGATGCGGTACCGTGTTCCGGTGTTTGGCGACGCAGCCCCCAAACGCGCGAGGGCATAGGGCCACGCAAACAAGATCGGCCCAATGACCCTTTTCCTTTGGCGCGTTCCTGCCAGATAGCATTGGGCCGCTTCGGCGATTTGGGCAATGGGAACGCCATTGACGTCCAGCAACTCTCCCATTGGGCCAATGTCCCCGTTTGCAGGCCTGACCAGTTGGACGGTCCGGCCTATCCAGAGGAACCTGAGAGGATGCACAGAAATGGCATCATTTGGGATCAATCGTGTGTGCCC
This sequence comes from uncultured Loktanella sp., assembly GCA_964385035.1. Taxonomy (GTDB): domain Bacteria; phylum Pseudomonadota; class Alphaproteobacteria; order Rhodobacterales; family Rhodobacteraceae; genus Yoonia. The sequence continues at coordinate 37,580 of CAYLMZ010000007.1, read as the reverse complement.
ATTATTGGGCAGGGCCAAGAGGCGCATGGCAGCCAACAAGAAGGCATCAACCTGCCCTTCTTCTGCGCGCATCCTGCATTCTTCCACACAGTTTTCGATCGCCGCAGTTTCAACCTGCCCAAAGCTTGGGTCGGTTGACTGTGTGGTTGCCAGAATGTGTTTGAGGTCTTGCATCAGTGTCATGCGCAAGGGTGCGCATAAACCGGGGGCAGTTTCCAGATTGTTCAGCCACCCACGCGTCGCAGATCTCTAACCATCCATAGCCCCGTCCCAATCATAGACGACGATGTCTTTGGTCTCACGCGCTTCAAGAGAGCGATAGAGCGCGCGGGCGGCCACGTTGTCCCCTTCGGTCGCGAGCCAGATTCCCCTGCAACCACGGGCGCGACCTTCGTCCAAGAGCCGTGCGTTGACCAACTTCCCAATACCGCGTCGCCTGTGCGTCTCGCGCACGCCAACCTCGTTCACAAACAGGGCTGGGTCTTTATCCGGGTGAAACATGATTTGTCCGCTGGCCATGCCCACGGCCTCTTCGCCCTCAAAAGCAAGCACAAGCAGATGATTGGGATCGCCCAAAAACGCCTCTGCCTGCGCAGGTTTCAGGGCCATATCAAAAAGGCCCTCTGTCACGGCCAAGAGACGGCCAAGATCATCTGGACCCATCAGGTGAAGCGTGATTGTGTCGGTCATAGCAAATACTCCGGAGCGTCCTGATGAAACTCACCGATCTTGATATCATTGTCACGGCCCCGCCCGCGCCCGGTTGGGGCGGGCGCTATTGGATCCTTGTCAAAGTCACCTCTGACACCGGGATTGTTGGCTGGGGGGAGTGTTATGCCTCCTCTGTCGGGCCAGACGCGATGAATGCGGTGATCACCGACGTTTTCGCCCGCCACATGGTAGGCGAGAACCCAGAGAATATCGAGCTGATGTTCCGGCGCGTCTACTCTGCCGGCTTTACGCAGCGCCCGGACCTGACGGTGATCGGCGCGTGGTCAGGGCTTGAGATGGCGTGCTGGGACATGCTCGGTAAGGACCGGGGCCGCCCGGTGCATGCGCTGATTGGCGGGCGCACAAATGATCGCATTCGCGCCTACACCTACCTATACCCACGTGACAGTCACCCACTGCCCGAATTCTGGGCCAGCCCGGAAATGGCCGGTGAGGTCGCGTTGGATATGGTCGAAAAAGGCTATACCGCCGTCAAGTTCGACCCCGCCGGTCCCTACACCATTCGCGGCGGCCATATGCCGTCGATGCATGACATCAGCCTCTCGGTTGCCTTTTGCAAAGCCATCCGGGAGGCCGTGGGCGACCGCGCCGATTTGCTGTTCGGGACACATGGGCAATTCAGCACAGGCGGAGCGATCCGTCTTGGTCAGGCGCTCGAGCCCTATTCACCGCTCTGGTACGAAGAGCCGATCCCCCCGGATAACGTGGCGGAAATGGCCAAGGTCGCAGGTGCTGTGCGCATCCCCGTGGCGACAGGTGAGCGGCTTACGACAAAGGCAGAGTTCGCACCTGTCTTGCGCAGCGGTGCAGCGACCATCCTGCAACCTGCATTGGGCCGTTCGGGCGGCATCTGGGAAACCAAAAAGATCGCAGCGATGGCCGAGGTCTATAACGCTCAGATGGCCCCGCACCTTTATGCCGGTCCTGTTGAATGGGCGGCGAATGTCCAACTCGCGGCTGCGATCCCCAATATTCTGATGGCGGAAACGATTGAGACCCCGTTCCATGACGCTCTGATCAAATCATCGATCACGGTTGAAAACGGCTATATCCCAGTGCCAGACGCACCGGGTCTCGGGATCGAGGTGGACGAAGACCTCGCCCGCGCGCATCCCTATACCGGCGACGGGCTGCACCTGCAAATGCAGGAAGACCCGATCAGCTATCACGACGTGAACAATTTTGCAGGCGGTGCGCCCGTCAAACGCGACACCGACAGCTAAAGGGCTTTCCCTTTCTTCAGGCTCCTCCTATGATTGAACTGCGTTCAAACGGAGGGCACCATGGCCAGCAAGACCGAACTGCGCAGAGAGGCGCTGCGCACAAACCTGATTGCCATCGCTGAACGCACCATCGCAAACGACGGCTTGCGCGCACTGCGAGCCCGCGATCTGGCCAAAGAGGCAGGCTGTGCCGTCGGCGCAATCTACAATGTGTTCGGCGATTTGACTGATCTGACACTGGCGGTGAATGCCCGCACCTTTCACCGGCTGGGCGCAGATGTGGCCGAAGCCTTGGCAGAGGCCCCTCAAGACCCCGTCGATCAACTGGTGATCATGGCGCAGGCCTATCACCGGTTTGCCGCCGCCAATCACCAAAGCTGGCGCGCCCTTTTTGATATCGAGCGCCCTGCAGGCGAAGCGGCACCTGACTGGTATCTGCACGAAATGGGAAAACTTTTTACCTATATCGCGGACCCGTTGACAGCGATCTTTCCCGACAAGACAGCGGAAGAGATCACGCTTCTGACCCGTGCCCTTTTCTCATCCGTGCATGGAATTGTTCTGCTGGCTTTGGACGACGCCAGCGCGGGCGTCCCATCTGATGATACGGATCGGATGATAGACCTGATCCTCAGGCAATTCGTCCGCTAACCGCTAAATCTTGAACATTGTTCATTTTTGTCTTGCGAATCGCAAATGACTGCCTTATCTCCATTTGTGAACAACGTTCATAATTGGAGAGCCAGATGTTCAAGACCCTTGCCACCCTCATCAACGGGCAGAATGCCCGCGCCGAAGACCGCGTGCGCGATGCCTTTGCGATCGAGTTGATCGACCAAAAGATCCGCGAAAGCGAAAGCAGCCTGCGCGCCGCAAAGGCCACCCTCGCCAGCTTGATCCAGCGCCAGCGCGCCGAAGAAAAGCAGCATGCGACACTGAAAACCCGCATTGCTGATCTGACCAAACGCGCCAAAGAGGCTTTGGACAATGACCGCGACGACATGGCCAGTGAAGCCGCCCGCGCGATTGCAAACATGGAAAACGAGTTGAGCGTGCGGATCGAAACCCTTGACCGGCTTGATCAGAAAGTCATCCGCCTGCGCGCCTCAATTGAAGCCGGCCACCGCAGGATCATTGACCTGAAACAAGGCGCCATTCAGGCCCGCGCGGTCCGCCGCGAACAGAACATTCAGATGCAGATGGTCCAAACCGGCACCACGGAGACCAGCGTGCAGGAAGCCGAAGAACTCATCGCCCGCGTTCTGGGGCGCGACGACCCGTTTGAGCGCACCGAGATCATGGCAGAGATCAATCGCGACCTTGACGGCGAAGCGATCGCTGATCGCATGGCCGACGCCGGGTTCGGGGCTGCAACACGCGCCACGGCTGACGATGTCCTCGCCCGCCTGAAATCATCCAAGAAGTAACCACAAATCAATTCCCGAAAGAAAATCCCATGTCTGTCAACAAATCCGACAACTCTCTCATCATGTTCATCAACGGCCTCGGTGTGGTCGTCGCTTACGGCATGCTTGGCATCTCGCTCTGGCTGTCGACCGAAGTGCCACTGGCCACCAAAGGCTTCTGGGGCATGGCGATCCTCATGCTGACCCTGGCGCTGGTAAACTTTGTCAAATACCGCTTTGATGAAAAGCTTTCGGCAGACCGCATCAACCGGATCGAAGAGGCCAGAAACGAAAAACTGCTCGAAGACTATGTGGGCGACACCATCTAGTTGCCCACTTCAGCCCTGCTCCGCCGGCCGGAGCAGGGTTTTTTCTTTGCAAAAACGGTCACTTTCGCCAAAGTCAGCCTTATGAAGTTTCTGCGTCAGTTTGCGGCCCGCATCGTTGGCCAATCCATCCGCATCTTTTGCCGTGCGATTACTGCGGTGCGTGCCGACTGGAAGGGGATCGAACCGGTCCCGCGACAACGGGTCTATTTCGCCAATCACGTCAGCAATGCAGATATGCCGATGATCTGGTCGGTCCTGCCCCCTGCCCTGCGCCGGACGGTGCGTCCGGTGGCAGCAGCGGATTATTGGCTCAAGAACAAGGTCCGCGCGTTTGTCGGGCCAGAGGTGTTCAACTGTGTCCTGATCGACCGCCGCCCGGAGGTAGATGACAAGCCGCTCGACACGATCATCGCCGCACTTGACGACGGCGCCTCGCTCATCATCTTTCCCGAAGGCAACCGGAACATGACCGATGACCCGCTGCTGCCGTTCAAGGCGGGGCTTTATAACATGGGGCTGGCACGACCCGAGGTCGATCTGGTGCCGACATGGGTCGCCAACCTGACCGAGATTATGCCCAAAGGCGAAGTGATCCCGCTGCCGCTTATTTGTACGGTGACATTCGGTGAACCGGTCCATGTGCAAGAGGGCGAAAGCAAGGATGCGTTCCTCAAACGCGCATCAGAGGCGCTTCTTGCCTGCCGTCCGGAGCAACGGGCATGACCAGCACCACATCTGACATCCTGCTGTTGGCTTTTGGCAGCTTTGGGATCCTGATTGCCCTAACTGTGGTGGGCGAGATCCTGCGGGCGCGCCAACCGGTCCATGAACCCAACCCTGTCCTTGATACCTATATGACACGCGTCCAAAGCTGGTGGGGTATGGTCGCCTTTGTGGGGGTGGCGCTCTTGTTGGGCAAAATCGGGGTGATGGTGCTTTTCGCCTTTGCATCCTTTGCCGCCTTGCGCGAAATCCTGACGTTGACCACGAAATCACAGGCAGACCACCTGGCCCTCGCCACCGCGTTCTTTGTGATTCTGCCGCTGCAATATGTGTTTGTCGGATTGGGCTGGAGCGGCCTCTATGCCATTTTCATTCCGGTCTACGCATTTCTCTTTCTGCCCATGGTCAGCGCGCTGCGTGGCAATCCGCAACGGTTCCTGATCCGTGTGGCCGAAACACAATGGGCCCTGATGATCGCTGTCTACTGCGTCAGCCTCGTGCCCGCACTGATGAACATCGAGATCGCAGGCTACGGGGACAGATCGCTGTTGTTGGTCGCCTTCCTCGTCATGGTCGTGCAATTCGGCGATCTGGCGGATTTCTTCTACGGACGCCGCTTTGGCAAACGCAAGATTGCACCGGGCCTTTCGCCCAAGACATGGGGCGGGATGATCGCAGGGGTCCTCTTTGCCATGGCCGTCGGCGCGCTGCTGAACTGGATCACACCTTTCGGAGTGATCGGCGCGACCCTCATGGCCGGTGTTGCGGCGGTTGTGGGCATGTTTGGTAATCTGGTCGTCGCGGCCATCAAAAGGGATCGGGGAGTCAAGGATTGGTCACATCTGATCCCCGGCCAAGGCGGTTTTGTCGACCAGCTTGACAGCGTGATCTTTGCAGCCCCCGTCTTTTACATGCTCACAAGCTACTTCTACGCTTAGATTATTATTGGCCCCAAAATATCCTGGGGGAGGCGCGCCAGCGCCGGGGGCAAAGCCCCTAGCCACCACCAGAGCCCGCGCGGAACTGTCCAAGCTTCGAGACATTCTTGGCCACCAACGTCCCCACACCACCCACACCATGCCTGCGGATGGCACGATAATCCTCACGGCTTTTTCGCAAGATATGAGCAAAAGAGCGATTGCTGACACCGCCCATCTTCATGCGGACCATGACCTGCGGCAGGTAAGCCAGCCGCAAGCGTCCACTAGTCAAAAAACGCAGCATGGCATCATAGTCACCAGAAATCCGGTAGCTGGGATCGTAAAGACCAGCCCCCAAAAAAACATTGCGGCGCAGATAAAGCGTCGGATGGGGCGGCATCCAGCCACGGCGCAACGCATCCCGGTCATATGCGCCCGCCTGCCAACGCCGGATCACCCGCGATGGATCTGCGCGCGCGACATATTCCAGATCGCCATAGACCCCATCAATCGCCGGATCAGCCAAGGCTGTCGCCACATTTGCCAACACTTCTGGTGCGGCCAATTGATCATCCGCATGCAAAAGCCCCACGACATCGCCGCTCGTGCGCGCAATCCCACGGTTGATCGCCTGATAGATGCCACTGTCGGCTTGGGACACGAGCTTTGTCTCAGGCAGTCCCTCCTGCGCGACCACATCCATTGTAGCATCGGTTGACGCGCCGTCCTGGACCACGTGTTCAATCTGCCTATGCGTTTGACAACGCAGGCTCGCCAGCATGGCAGGCAATGTGGCTGCCCCGTTCCGCACAGCCGTCACAACCGAGATTTTCATGCGGCTGTCTCCAAGTGATTGGGAATGTCGTGACCCAGCACAACCTGAATTGCTTCGGCGGGGGTGGCGCCTGTTGTGCGCATGACGCGTCTTGCTTCGGCCAGCTTGGCATCGACCAAATAGCGATACCAAAACCCTTGCAGAACATGAAAACGCCGTGCCGCAGGCGCGTCGCGAAACCCGCCGCGGAGCACATAGCGGTAAAGGAAATAGGCCACCGCTCTGGTCCCGGATGGCAAACGGGCATAGAGCCTGTCCTTTGCGAACCGTTTCACAGTCTTTGGCCCCGACTGGTCCCGTTGCTGGGTCAGAAGATCAATCACTTCACGGCTGGCATAGTCATTATGTTTAGCGATCCACCAATCCAGCGGCTTGAGATTGTGGTCGATGATCCGTTCGTTCCAGACCGTCGTCCGCCCTGCCACGACGATATGTTCGTCCATCCAGCGCGGCTCGGCACGGCCAAACCCGTTGCGAAACAGGCGCATGGTGCAGAGCCCCGAGACCCCGCCAAACCGGACCTTTGCCCCCTGAAACAAGAGATCGCGACGCAGATAAATGCCGTCAATATCGGGCAGACCAGCCTGAATGCGCCGCCCCAAAGCCGCGTCTACCACCTCATCGGCATCAAGGCGTAGCACCCATGTCTGCGTCTCACTGATTTGGTCAAGCGCCCAGTTGAATTGCTGCGCGTGGGTTGTCCACGGGTTATGCAGCACCTGCGCACCAGCCTGTTGGGCAAGGCTGACCGTGGCATCTACCGACCCGCTGTCCACCACGATCACACGTGCTGCAAAACCCTGCACAGAGGCGATCGCACGCTGGATGTGCAACGCCTCATCACGGGTCAGGATGATGACGGTTACATGGGTCACAGCGGTTCCCTTTCGCGCAAAGGATTGCCGATCCCGACAGCACCCGGCGCAAGATCGCGCATCGCCACGGCCCGCGCCCCCAGAACCGCACCAGCCCCAATGGTCACGCCGGGGCCCACAAAGGCATCGGCACACACCCAAGCATCGTGCTCAATACGCACCGGCGTCTTTACCAACCGTCGCGCGGGATCATCCAAGGCATGTGTGCCAGCACACAGATGCGCAAACTGAGACACCGTCGCCCGCGCACCGATGTGAATAGGCCCAAGGGCATAAAGGATCACGCCGTCACCGATCCCCGCCTGATCCTCGATGGATAGGTTCCAAGGGATCATGATGCGGGCTGTATTGTGAATGCGCACCTCACGTCCGATCTTGGCCCCAAATGCACGCAACAAGATCCGCCGCCACCCCCATAAGGGGCGCGGACTGAACCGGAAAAGCAGGGCACAGCCCGCCCATAAAACGCGGGCAAATTGCGCTTTGCGGCTCCAGCTGCGGTGGGCGCGATTGGCACAGACATCGACAAAAGGTGTCATGCGGGCACCATCGCGGTCTCTGCGTCGCACATCTCGCGATAGAGATCGGCAAAGCGGCCAACCATGGCCTCTGCCCCGAAATCACGCAGCATCCACGCCCTGCCCCTTGCCCCCATGGCCGCAAGATCACGGGCCAACATCCGCGAGATTTCAACAGCCAGATCATCGTGATCAAGCGAGAATATCTCTCCGCAGTCGTGGTGCAGGACCCCTTTCCACGGGGTCGCGTCAGTGGTCAAAACCGGCACGCCATGGGCCAAGGCTTCGGCCACAGCGATGCCGAAGTTTTCAGAATAAGAAGGCAGGACAAACAGGTCGGATTGAGCAAAGGCCATTGCTTTCGCTTTCCCTTCGACATGGCCAAGAAAGCGCACGTCGCGGCCACCTGCTTTGGCAATCTGGCGCAGAGCGTAGACATAGGCCGCAGGACCATCCCCATAGATATCGAGGCGCACATCAGATGGCAGGTGGCGCATTGCCTCCAGCAGCAATTCCACCCCCTTTTTGGGGTGCAAACGCCCCAGAAACATCAACCTTGTCGGGCCAGTCCGCGGCGGCTTTTCCGCGACTGGTGGAATATCCACGGCGTTGGGGATCAGCCGGACGGGCACGGCAGGGAGTGCCTTGGCGCTTGCTTGGGCTTCGGCTTGCGAGGTGGCATGGATCATTGCCGGATTGGGCAACAGTTTGGCGGCAAGGCGCGCGAACCCCTGCTTGGCCCGCTTGCGCGGCACGTCAGCCCACTCTTGTGTGGCTTGCATTGCGCCGCGCGGGGACCAGACCAGCGGTTTGTTCATCCAGCGACACAGTGCCAGGACGGGCAAAGTCGGCGCGTTGTAGACACCTGTCAGGTGCACCACATCCGCCTGACCAATTGCCCGCGGCAATGCCATGAGCATGCCGGGCGATACGGCGTGCCCGGCAACACGGCGTGCATAGTGAACAGGGTAAGGCAAGGTTGCGGGAACGACGCGGGCCCCGCGTTCAGGCCGCGCTGCATCGGTCGTCAAGACAGACACCGCGAAATCCGGCAAGGCGGCAACGCCGTCACAGATTGCCTTGGTCGACCAGATCGGACCACCCCAATATGTCGCGGGGTAAAAGGTGGGAACAACGTGCAACACTTTCATGCGGCCACCTTTCGCGCCTGAATGATCCGCGCTGGATTGCCCGCGACAATCGCTTGGGCTGGCACATCTTGCGTGACCACCGCCCCTGCCCCGATGATCGCACCGGCACCAATGTGACGACATGCGGGCAGGATGATCGCCCGCGCACCGATCCAGACATCGGCCCCGACCTCTTTGGCGCACAGGCAGGGTTTGCTGCGCGGATCGAGGCCGTGGTCGTGGGTGTAGAGGATCGCACCCTCCGAGATCAGCACGCGATCACCGATGATAAGCCCGCCCGTCATATCAAGGTGCACAGCACGATTGATCTGAACACGATCACCAATCTGCAAAGCGCCTGTCCCAAGCTCTGACGCTGCTCCCACGCCGGTGGCAAGGGCGCAATCATCGCCAATATGCACGGCGTCTGGTGGCCAAAAAACCACACCTTTTTCAAATACTGTGCCGAATCCAACATGGGCCATGCGCGCGCGGTGCAGGCGGGTCGCACCCAGACGTCCGAGCCTGCGCAGCACTTGCGCACTGCGATGTTTTGCACTGGCCAGAAACCTAAAGACCATAGCCCACCTCCCGCTGTTGGGTCAGCCGGTAGCGGGGCACAAACAGGATGATGATCAAACCAATCAAAACAAGGTGCGCAGCGGCCCCGACGACAAATGCGCTAAAGGAAGACTGCAACGTCGCTTGCACGAAGGGATAGAAAACCAGCGGATAGAGGACAAAACCCCCGCCCCCCAGCACGCCCGCAGGGGACAGCAGCCAGACTTCGATCCACCGATAAAGCGCACCGAGGGCGATCCCGACCAGAACACCCCACCCCCCGAAATTGATATAGGCTTCGCCCGGTCCTGTGACGTTGAACGCGCCTCCGGTCCAGAGCCCCATCACATCACGCTTGAAATAGACACCCAGATCAATGGCCGGTTTGTCGATCCAGAAGGCGCGCGGCACCCAGCCAAAGCCCCACCAGGCATAGCTCTCGCCCCAAAGCTGAAGGTCGGGTGTGACACGCGCCGTCACCATGATGGCGGCATTGATATCCAGAAAGTAGGTGGAGCCGACCAGTTGCTGCAAGAGCCCCGCATCACTGCCGCGCAGCTGGGTCATATAGGCCGACAAGGCAAAGACGGCGACGGCAGCCAGACCAGCTACCGCCAGAGCGCGCGCATGTATGACACCGCCCACTATCAAATAGGTGATGGAGCCAAAGGCCAGCAGTTCCACCAGCTCAAACCTGTCACCTGACACCAAAGCAATCAGGGCCAACACGGCGGCAAGTAGAATGCTCTGGCCCATTGTGCTGCGATCGCCAGTCGACACCCCATGGGCCAAAAGCAGCACAAAGGCGCATTTGGGGATAATGAAAAAGCTCTTGATGCCTGCGAGGGTCGCCCCGACACCCGTTGCGCTGACATTGATTTGCTTGTCCGCGTTGAGACGCGCCAGCACGTCTCCCGTCAGGGCAGTCACGCCCCGGGCTTGCAAAATGGCGACAAAGGTCAGCACCGCAATCGTCAGGGCCAATCCAAACAGCAGCTTGGGGTGTTGCAGCCCCCTTGCCATGAACCCGTTGATATCGCTCCGACATGCAACACGATCACCTCCAACGACAAGCCGGTAGCCAAGACAGATCGCAAACACAAAGAGCGTCAGATAGACCGCCCCGCTCAAAGCGGCTTCTGGTTCATCAATATAGCGACGGTAGAATGCCCAGTCGGGGTGGGCCGGATACACAACCGCTTTGACGAGAAATCCAAAAGCGCAAAAATACCCTACGAGGTGCATCGGCGAGACCAGCAGCAAAGCCCCATACCGGCATCCCATCCAGAGCGGCAAGACCGTCGCAAAGATCGCCAAAGTGATGATGGCAAAAGCACTCATGCAACGACAACCTGGCGGCGGCGCAGAACCCGCGCAGATGTATCAACACCCAGCAACAGCCAAAGCCGATACCACAGGTAGAGACTTCCCAAACTCGCCGCGCCTGCGTAGGCAACCGCATGAAACAGCGGGCCGCCCCAGGCACCGCCCCAAAGCGCGATTGCACCATAGATCAGCACACTCAGACTGCGGGCTTGAACCGCGAACACCGGGCGCGCACTCAGATTGGCGACGGTGAAGCCAGATGCCCAATAGGCCTGCCCCAAGGCACCGGCCAGTAAAACGGCAAACACCAATGACGCGTCATGCCCGCCTCCCGCGACACGCCAGAAAGGCATGAGGATCACCCCAACAGCCCCGCAGCCAAACAATGCGATCGCAGGCCACCACGCAATCCGGCTACCCGAGGCGCTGGCGCGGGCCAAGTCGTCAAGATCGTGGCGACGCAGTGCATCTGCAACCGGCCCGGCACTCACCCAAGTCGCGACACTGACGGGCAACGCCACAAGATTTGCGACCCGCCGCAACAGCGCATAGAGGCCAAAGAGTTCTGCGGGCAAAAACACACCAGCAACGACGAGATCGAGTTGGGACACAAGCGTGCCCAGAACAGATGACACCCACAGACTGCCTTGCCCTGTCCTGACAAGTTGATCGCCAGACATCGGATGAAACCGACGGTATCCCCAACACAGCAGGAACACTGTCACCGTCAAAATGAGACAAGCCGTTTGCACAAGAACAGCTCCGCTCCCCGCCCCGGCAATGACCACCAAGCCGAATGCCGCGATGGGTGCTGCGTCGCGCAAGAGCATCGAGACGACAGTCGACCCCCATACACGCAGCACCGAAGCGACCGCCTGCGATACAGAGATCGCAAAGGCGAGCATGAAGACTTCCAACCAGGCAATTCCTGACCAAAGGGGGGACATGACAAGGACGCCAAGGCCGGTCAGTAGCGCAGGCTGTAGCAGGACAACGACCCAGCCCCCTCGCATACTACGCCCGGCAGGCGCCCGCAGCAGTGTCACAGGACCGCCTGCGGCGACAACGGTGCTCGCCACAACAGACAAGGCCCAAAGGTGAACCAGTTCGCCAAATCGGGCAAGGCCAAGCGCATGCGCCATCACCAACATGACGGCAAAATTCAAACCAACGATCGCACCACGCACGATCATCAGCGGCAGGGCCACATCGTTTAGCTTGTTTATGATCCGACGGCTCAGCATGCGCATCCTCTGGGCAATTGCGTAGAGGATTGCTTCATTGTGCTTAACGAAGGGTTAACTGATCTGTGGTTGGGTCACTATCGATAAACCAAGAATGAGGGCAGAGGCAGTGACCGCACATCCCCCTGATTTCCAAGGCCTGACACAAATACCTCCGCTCGACATCAGGCGGCTTTTGGCGGTGCTCTGGTATGGCAAGCTGATCCTATTGGTGAGCGTTGGTCTCGCGGTTTGGGGCGGTGGGTACTATGCGTTCCACATCAATCAGCCCCGTTTTGCAGCCACAGTAACCTTGCGCGTCGACCCCCAAGCGACCGATCTACGGGACGTGTCCGAACATTGGGCGACCCCGGCGACAGACAAAGCAAGCCTCAACACTGAACTCACCATCCTCACTTCGCACGAAGTGCTGTCACGCGTGGTTGAATCAGAAGCGTTGCTGCATGATCCAGAGTTCAACCGCTATCTGGTGGTCCAGTCACCTTTTTCGCTCAGGGCGTTGAGAGACTGGTTGCGAACGATGGTGACCGGTCAAGCCGCTGATACTCCCAACGATCGGGCCATCTTGGACAAGACGGTCCAGAACTTGCGTGATGCATTGCAAGCAACCAATCCACGCGACACTTATCTCTTTCGGCTCAGGGTAACGAGCCGTGACGCCGCCAAAGCGGCGCGCCTCGCCAACGCCATCGCCGCCAGCTATGTCGCAAGTCAGGTGATAAACAAAGACACAGCGGCAAAGGCTGACATTGCGTGGCTCGACAGCAGAGTGGCAGAATTGCGCGAGCAGCTACAACGGCAGGAAAACAGGATCACAGCCCTGCGCGCAACGGCACAATTGCAGGATGCCAACGCTTTGGCAGCGCTCTCGAATGCTGTGCTTGAATCCGATCAGCAAACGGCGGCTCTGTCTGCAGAATTGGCGGACCTAGCAACCCTGACGCAACCTGACGCACGGCAACTGGCAGAACAATCCCAACTGCAAGACCAGTTAATCATGGCCGCCGCGCAAGGATCGCGGCTCTCACGTCAATTGGCAGAACAATCAGCAGGGTTGGCGGAGTTGGAGCAAATGCAGCGCGATGCCGATGCAACACGCATTCTTTACGAGGCCTTCCTGTCGCGGCTTCAGGAAACACAAGTCCAACAAGGGCTGGATGTACCGGATGCCCGTATCCTCGCCCCCGCAACAATTGGCCAGTTTGCAGGGCCACGCAGAGTTGTGATCCTGCAAGTCTCTGCACTTTTGGGCGGGATCATCGGGGTCTTCCTGATTGCAGCGCGGCATTTGCGGCGCAAACGCATCGTCTGCGAAACCATGCTCAGCGATATCACAGGGCAACCTGTCGGCGGCATTATCCCGACAATCGCGAGAGGCACATATAGCACCGGCGCACTGCGAAACCTGCAAACCGAAATATTGCTGACCAACGAATTGCGAACACAAGTCATCATGGTCGGAACCATCGGCAAGCCATCCGAGACCGGAAACATCGCTGAGGCACTCGCCCGCTGCTACAAAGAAGTGGGCGAAAACGTCCTTCTACTGTCTGACCACGCAGCAGACCAAGCGGATGTCTACACCTTGCGGCCACTGCCAGAAATCCGACTGAATATAGCAAACGACGAGATTTCAGACTGGCGGCAAGACTTCGACCGGATCATCGTCGATACCGGACTTATCCTTAAGAACAAACCGAAGCTTACACTTGGACGCAACGCCGATGTTGTACTGTTTTGCGCGCGCTGGTCGATCGCCACGAAACATGAGGCCGCTGCCGCCTTTCGCATGCTGCAAAGGATCACAAAGGCACCGATCGTGACGGCTTTGACGGATGTCCATCCGCGCAAACTTCGCCGGTTCGCGCGGATGTATCCACCTATGCCCGTGCCGACATAACGTGACAGCTTGAAAACCGCAGCACGTCGCCAGCCTCAAGATCAAAGCCATTGGTCACATCAATCGACACATAGGCTTTGGCAGGCCAGTCCAGACTGCCGGTGGCCTGTCTGGCATCAAGGTTAGGGCGCAAGAATGAGGCGACCTGAGCAGCCCCAAAGCTCTCAAGCGCAACGGCCATGCCGTATGTCAGTGCGGTTGTTCCCAATGCGGACACCAAGCCCAAGCGCGTGCTATCGGCCAAATCAACGTTGGGTGGATTGACACCGGCATAATCAGACAAAGCCACCGTTTGATCAGTCGTCCGAAGAGACTGCACGACCTCGGTCTGGCTTTCTCCGTCCCAATGCACCATGGGCAACATGCCCGGATAGAACCACTCCACTGATGCGGTGGGACCAACACATAAGGTATCAACGTCATGGCGGGTTTCACCCGGGCGGATGGTCCGGCGCAGCGTACAATCAGCGACAACTGCGCCAGCGCCGGTCTGCCAGCTGGTTTGCTCCACGATGGTGATCTCGCCACCAACAGCCAAGCCGGTCCCAGTCATCAGCGGGACCCACGGCTGGCCGTCCAACTGGATCGTACGGCTCAAGAGGGGCTCATTGCCATGGGTCTGTCCGCCAACTTCCGTGACTTGCCCGGCCACATCGAACCGCATGGCGTATTCACGCTCTGACGGATAATCGACCGCGACAAATTCCGGATAGGTCGGGCGATCATCGGCCCGCCAATCCAACGCCCCATCAGAGCCGATGCCAGACATATGGGTGGGCGGATTGGAACCGCTGACACCGTTGGCCCGGGCGGCATAGAACATGCCCTCCCATTGCACTTCATCGCCCATCGCATAAGAGACCCCCTGCTGCCAAAGCGGTGGCAGAATGCGTGCATCGGTCAGATCTGCGCTGGTCGATACGGCCTCCAGCAAGATAGCGGGCCCGCCCGGGGCAGCGGCACCACCAAAGGACAGTGACACGGTGTGCGGACCACTCAGGCCACTGGCAACGCGGACCACCTGCCTGCGCGACAGATTGGTCGGGGAATAGCTGGAAAACGCCTTGAACCCCAGTCCGGCGGGGTCATCAATCTCGTTGACCAGCGTGTCAGCGCCGTCAATCTGGACACGCACATATCCACCACTCGTCCGACCCGTATAATGCACCCAAACATCATAAGAGGTTGCACGATCAACGGTGACCTCAGCCACAGCAGCAAGCGAACCGGTGCTGATTGCGCGGTTGCCGGTATAGCTCGCGGCAAGCCCGGATCCCGACGACTGCAACTGGTTCCATGACCCACTCAGGGTCAATGCGCCAACAGGATAGACGTTGCGCAACTTGGCGACCAAAGTCTCGCGCCAGGACATCCGCTGGGTTGGATCAATACTATCAAGGGTCATCCAGGCAGCATGGCCCGCGCCAATCTCGGACCAGACAGAGGCAGCGCCCGAAGGGCCCTGACCAATCGCCACATGCGCCCCGTCACCCTTGGCAAAGAATGTGGCCATCGGGTCAGGTGGGGCATGTGTAGCTATAGGAGAAAGCGAAAAGCCGATCATGCGCTAGTACCACGCGACCAACTGGGCAGAGGTGCCGGTCGCCATTACCCGCGTCGGACGCATCGCAAGGACAGTGCCTGCGACCAATTCATAAGCCACCGCATTGCCATCGTTGTCCTGCAAAACAGCGGGGCCGCCAACATTGACGTAAATCGCCCGGGGACGAACCGGCAAGTCTGCAGCATCATCAGGTGAAATCTGGTAGTGGGAAACGGCAGGTGCCGTCAGGCTAACATAGTCGGTATCAAAGGGGTCGGGCATTCAGGGCACTCCGTTCATGAAATCAGAAACCCTTTTCTAACCCGCCCGGATTGACGTGCCCTGACCGCACCGTGCGCACGCCGACGCAACACCGCATGTGGCAGACCGAAACGACACAAGGTATTATGCCCGCATGAGGCACAGGCGAACAATCAAACTGGCAAGGGGTGAATCCCACGCATCACAGGATATCAGGCCCGAGAGTTCCTTTTGCGCAATCGGCGACGTTCACGGCAGGTTCGACCAGCTTGGACCACTTCTGGATCAGCTGATGGGGCGCGGTGAGCCCATTGTCCTCACCGGTGATTATATCAATTACGGACCAGACAGCGCTGCCGTCCTCAGCATGCTACGCGCTGCGGCACAGACCCGTCAGGTCATCGCCTTGCGCGGCAATCACGAAGCGCTTCTTGGCCAGTTCATGATCAGACCAAGGGTCGTGATCGACCAATTCCTGCGGTTTGGTGGGGCTGCAACGCTGGAAAGCTTTGGGGTTACGCCCCCGATGCCCAAAGCCAGCAAAAGTGAAGCCTTGCGCGCGCGCAACGAACTGCGCGACAGGATGGGCGATCTTGCCGATTGGGTCACGGGTCTGCCATGCCAATTCCAATCGGGCAACCTCAGCGCGCTGCATGCAGGCGCGCACCCGCAACAACCGATAGAGACGCAGTTTCAGCCCGCGCTCTGTTGGGGACACCCCCTATTTACCAAAGAACTAAGACACGATGACCGATGGGTCATTCACGGGCATCGTGCAGCGGATATCGTCACAATCAAAGATCGGCGGATCTCAATCAATACTCTCGCCGGACAATCCCGTTCACTCACTGCTGTCAGGATCACGCAAGGTCAGGTCGAGGTGCTCTAGCGGCCCTCACGCCCCAAGATAACCGCAAGCGTGCGCCAGACGATCCAGAGATCCAGACGCCAACTGGCATGATCCAGATAATACAGATCAGCCGCGACTTTCCGGCGCAAGGCAGCCATCCCCTCAACATAGCCTATCTCGGTCTGTGCGTAGCCGCTGATGCCCGGCCGGATCGCATAGCGATCTGCATAGAACGGAACCTGCTGCAAATACGTCCGCGCGTGAGCAATCGCATCAGGCCTTGGACCAATCATGCTCATCTCACCGCGCAGGACATTCAAAATTTGGGGGAGTTCATCAATCCGCAAGCGGCGTAATGCGCGCCCAAAGGGCGTAATGCGTTCAGCCTCCACTGGGTCAAAAGCGCCTCGCGATGAGACATCGACCACGCTCATCGTGCGAAACTTCAACGCATGGAACGGGCGGCACCCGCGTCCCATCCTTTCTTGCACAAAGAATAGCGGACCGGCGTTCACAAACGGGTTCAGCACGACCAACGCGACCGCAAAACCGGCCAGAACTGGCAGCAGCGCAAGGGCAACACAGACATCAAACAGCCGCTTTCCTGCAACTGGAGTGGCGCGTGCCGTCTTTGTAGCGGGCTCGTCCAGAACAGAAAAACGGTCAGGAAAATCAGACATGCCAAACCTCTGCCGCACCATGCGATCTGCGATGACACTGGCAAAGGTTGTTTAACAAGCCATTAAGAACACAAGAGCTGCGACGACAAAACCAAGCGCTGCCAATGAATGCATTAAGGCTCTGCTAAGAAATGGCGATCCGAGAAGGACTCGAACCCTCAACCGCTGATTAGAAGTCAGATGCTCTCGTGCTTCACGATGCCCACGCGAGCACCACAAGTATATATAAAATATAAGTTTTTGTTCACCCCCTTGCCCTCAGTGGCCCATCGTGCACGACAGTGTTGCGAGGGTTTTGTCACCCACCTGCAACGCAAACCATTCAAGTGGAACCGAAACAGCGATGCCAACACGAGTAGACACACGCCTCACGGAAACAATTGTGAGGGCTGCCAAGCCGAAGGCCGTACAATACGGCATCAATGACGCCAACGCGCGTGGGTTTGGCTTGAGGGTATCGTCAACCGGTACGAAGAGTTGGTTTGCTATGCGGCGCGTCAACGGCACCATGAAACGCAAAACACTAGGGCGCTACCCCGGTATGCCTTTAGCCGAATCGTGAACCGAAGCACAAAAAGTTCTAGCCCAAATGGCCAAGGGCGAACTTGAGGGCCCATCAGAAGACATGACATTGGAAGTGGCGGTCGACGAATGGTTCACCCGAGATCAGAGCGGCAACAGTACCGTCGGGCAAGTCAGACTGAATCAGCAATGATGTGCTTGCTGCACTGCGTAAACGCCGCCTTACAGACATCAAGAAGCGAGACGTGCACCACATTATGGACGGGATCGTAGAAAGAGGTGCGGGAGTACAAGCCAACAGGACAATGTCGTTCTTGCGGCGTTTCTTCAATTGGTGCGTCGAGCGCGATTATCTGGACAAGAATCCGACACACGGCATTCCAAGGCCATATTCAGAAAAGGTTCATGATCGTGTCTTAACGATGGAAGAGCTGGTTGCGGTGATGATTGCATCCGGCAAGTTGGGCTACCCCTTTGGACCGTTCTTGAAACTCTTTGTCTTGACCGGTCAGGGGCGTGATGAAGTGGCTGAGGCTATATGGGACGAATTTAACGCGACCGAGAGACGTTGGACCATTCCCAGCGAACAGGCCAAAAATGGCACAGCCCATGTCGTCCACCTGAGCGATGGGGCTAATGCAGTTATTTGTGCCCTACCCCGCATCGAAAGCCAGAAACACTTTTCCAGCATCCGTAGTGGCCACCCTATCAGCGGTTTTTCAATAGCAAAGAGCCGCATTGATAGAAGCATTGGCGTTAGTGGTTGGACGCTGCACGATTGGCGCAGAAGCTTTGCAACTCATGCGACTGAGAGCCTTGGCCTGCAGCCTGTCTTCATCGGCAAGACCCTCAATCACCAATCGGGTGCAGTCCGTGGCGTGCCGGCGGTCTACCAGCGTGGGCAATATTTGAATGAACGCCGAGAGGCTCTGTTACATAGTCAGTGCACTTAGTGGCGGCTGTTTCAGCGGCAGCAGCGGGGGATGAAAACACATGCAGAACCTGAGGAAAACATACAGAAACAACAAACATCACACCCACTCGTCAAAGCAGGCATCACGTTGACAGATCACATACTCGACCAGTTGATCAATGGCCGGGCGGACCAAGCAGCAAACATGGCAGTGATCCAGCATGCCGAACAACTGACGGATGAGGCGAATCGTGCAGGTGCACTGCAAACCGACACATCGCGCTTTCATGCCATAAGAGATGCCGTCGCAGCACTTGAGGCAGAGGCCACGGGACAGATCACCGATATCCCCATAGGGATTTTTGGCGGATTTGTTGAAAAACATCAGAGAGGCCCGACGGATGTATCGTTGGGCGGAACCCCATCAAGCATCAGAAGGCCGCGATGGACAATTTCCTACGTGCCACCCTCGTGGTGCTATGTTCAACTTACCTGCAAAGACGCGATCAGCTTGCGCGTGAGGCAAAGCAGCTCTTGGGCATCAAAGATAGGCCTGCCATCAACAAAATGGTGGCCAACCACAATCATCGTCATGATTTCGATATAGAGAAATCCCGAAGTCCTTTGTCTGTCCACATCCCGCGCGTAGAGCGTTTGATGCGGAGAATAAATGGACCTTACTTTCGGACTCCGCACCATAGTTCAGGTTGGCTTGCTACGCCCCCAAATGAGGTGCAGACAATTCCTTAATGCATCATGAAACATCGTAATACACCATGGAGCTAAGACATAACCAAACCCGATAAGATCCTCATCCGCGAACAGCTTGCAGAAATTGTGCCGATCAGTCGGTCGCAGCTTCATCGCCTCTAGCAGCAGGGCAAATTCCCCCGCCGTGTTAGACTTGGCGCAAATCGCGTTGGTTGGCTGTCATCAGAAGTGATGACTTGGATCGCCCATCGGGCAGACGACCGTCCAAACTAACCAACCCCGCGGAAGATTTCCCAACAAGGTTAACCGAGCCGGCGGTGGGCACCACAAGCGTGCCCCGACTGCACCAGTACCGGAGTGTTTGATCACAAGAAAGCGAGGCAATTGACAATGACCCGAATATGCGAATTGTGAGATGACTACCCCCCACATGACCCACCGGTTTTTGCGACAACTTGAGGGTCATTATATGCCTATTGGATTTACAGTGGATTATCCAGAAGGCCGCAGGCTGTCGTGACGGCCAAACAAGGTGGAAATCGGTCAGCTTTCCAACCGAACGTGCAAGCCTTGTACGCCTACTCATCACCAATTTTGACATTGATGGTGCTGTCGCCCAGTCAGCATTGCAAAGTTTGCCGCCAAAGTTTCGGGGGAAGAGCCGATGACCCCCGTCCAGAAACCCTCAAATTCATCTCTTGAAGCAAAAATGTGTGCCCTCGATCGACAGGGGTTCAGCCCCCTGGCACTGAAAGACAAGGCAGCAAATATACCGTTTGCTCATACGCCGCGCCTGCCGCTTAAGCTAACACTGAGCAAAATCGCCATTCGCAATGCCAATAGCTAGGTTATCAGGCTTGGTGGACTTGTGGTTGTCGACATCGACAGACGGGATTCTCAGCTTCTCCGGCTTATGCTGGATACTTATGGGAACACGCCGATCCGGACGACGACGTCCCGAGGGTACCATCTTTGGTATAGTGCACCAACCAATGCTGTGACGTGGGACCGGTCTGCCCCAGAAGAGGGTGTAGATATCAAAATTGGCCCCAACCAACACGTCGTAGGACATGGATGTGTCAGAAGCGACGGCGGCAAGCATGTGCTGCAGGCAGAGGCTTTTCTGATTGCTGACATAGCAGTCATCAAGCCAGCGGCATTAAGAGAAGCAGCCGACGCAGAGATCCGTGACGCGTCAGACAAGAATCGCATATCGCGAAACAGTGCTGGGCAGGTTCGCAAAGGATCACGCCATCGGTATCTGGTCCGTTGCGGCAAGGACATGGTTCTGCATGTAGCTGAACCAAACGAGCTTTATCAGAACCTTTTGTACGAACCCGACGCATGCGAAGATCCAGCACCCTTTACTGACGAAGAAGTCTTCATGCATTGCTGAATACTGGTGAGAACGGCGGTGCCAGAACAAGATCTTCAGCAAACAGAAGCGATCTATCCGCATCGCAGACTATGTTCTTCAACGGCTTGTTGGCAAGTGCGGTGCAACTGCCCTGTACGTGTTCTTGGTAAGAAGCTACGCCTATATCAAAGGCAAGCAATTTTTCTTGGACTACCAAGAAATGAGAGCAGCGTGCAAAACAGACCTAAGTCGTGAACGCTTCATCGCAGCAAGAAACGAGCTGATCGCTGTTGGGCTTCCAAAGATCGCCGCAAACCATCAAGCAACCAAGCAACCAAGCAACCAAGCAACCAAGCGTCGAAGGCAGTACATGCTAGCCCCCACAACCCTCTATGAATTATATATGAATTGCGAGATCCCGTAATCGCACGCGTCGAGCGGTTGATGCCACGATTTTTCAGATTTGCAATAAGACAACCGCACAAGGCCATAACAATCGCTATATGGATTTGCGCTTCTGCAGACGGTGTCATAGCTTGATTGCCAGTCTGCATGGGGGAACTTTGCCAAAGCCCATAGGTCACGCTCCTACACAGCCTGTAGCGCATCACCGGCAACCGATGTGACATCTACATACAGCAACAAGTAAGAAATGACGGCAATTGCCATGCCAAGCTAGCACCGACGGAAAGGTCAGTAGCTCGCAAGAAATGCCATGTTTCGCTCAAGAACCTTGGGGTGCCCTATTCTACTGTTGCACGATTCCTGTCGATCAGGCGGTGCAGTTTCTCCTCAACGACTTCAAACTTTCTTTCGGTGCCAGTGCTTTCTGGTCGGAGAACAACCCGATTGTCTTCCCTAACATTTCTGCCGCCCGCAATCGCGCTGTATCTGTCTGTGCGGTCCGCATCATTTCTGCCAGCAGCGCTATGACACGTGATCTTCTTGTGGCAGCAATTAGGTCGACCTCTTGCATCCGGAGATCAACCAGCTCTGCAACACGTTTAGATACGCCAGCATGACGGCTCAGTCGGTGCGCTTCGCGCCAGACTGATGTGACAGACATTGACGAAGTGTCGTAGGCAAGCCGGTGTGCCTGAAAGTAGTTCTGGCTCTCTGGCACCAGTCTGGCGAACCGCTCCTGTTTTTCGGTCAAATCTCCGAAGACAGGTGCCGAAACCTTTTCGTTTAGCTTGACTTCTGAAATGCAATGAATCCTTGGCTGGTCGATGAGTTTGGATGACACAATAACACAAGATCTGTCTGTTACGCAGTCCTGCTACTACTACAACCAAGGCATTCTCAAAAGGTTTGGACGTTGGCGAAACCGCAGCGAAAGCTCATTCTCGGCCCAAGCCGACGGCGACAAGAACGACCCAGACTGGACGTTCAAGAAATTCCCAGCTAACGGCAACTTCGCGCACTTACCTACCAACCGCTTGACCACCTCAAGACTTACACAAATGGCAGGCAGCGGACGTTCGCTGTTGATGCAAGTCTAGCCTCTAGGATTTTGATAGCCATGCGTCGCTATGTTTGCCGCGCAGACGTCAGTTGGCATGTACAGCAGTCTTTTGCGTTGGTTTGGCAACCATTGATGAGACAAGTGAAACAGCACCGCAATCACTACTTGCGGCGGTTGATCTCACCTTGATCAAGACCATACATCTATTTTTGTTCCATCAGTTCCCGCGTATGGATCCCCAGTAAGACTAAACCGGGCCAAAGCAGATACGCTTCGATCTCTACGTTTTCGCCAAACGAGAGAAGTGTCAAAGTCATCATTATGCCTAGAGGCAAACGCCCCCGCGGGCCGCGAGCTGCGTCAACTAAGGCCAGAACAGTCTGCCATACGAATGGGACCAGCACGGCCAGGAAACCGACCATCCCTTTGACAAATAACAGACCCCACCATGTGTGATGGCTTCCAATGGGCATGTATTCAACAAGGTGTGGGCCCGGTTGCACCCGTCCGTGGCCAAACCAAAAGGCTTCGTTCACCCAACGCTCGCCCGCGATCCTCTGAAGTGTTTCGCGTACGCGTGTGCTGTCTGCGCGGGCATTTTTAAAGGCTTGGATAGCCTGCCCAATCGTTGACAAGAGCCACGGGCCAAAGACCGCTAGGCTTGCCGTCAATCCTGCAACGACCTGCCACATCCAGCCCCGCAAGATCAGCGGCATCATGCGCGGTCCGATTGTGCAGGCGACCAAACCTACAAGGCCCATACGGGATTTCGAAGCCAAGATCATCAACGTGCCAGCCGCGACGCCAATCGCTTTCCACCTGATGCTTCGTTCTTCCAGCGCAAAGAGGACCATGACGACACCCAAAAGGGCCGCGAAGGGTGACCACGGCGCATAGAATTGCCAACGCGGCGTCCAGCTGGCCGGATCGAAGGTAAAGAAATAGACGCTAAAATACTCGGGGCCCGGTCCGCCTACGGCTTTCAATGGCGAGGTGAAAATCCTCTCGGGTAGCCCGACATAGGGAGCAATCAGCAATGCAGGTGCAAGGCAAAGCGTCCATAAGCCAATCACGGTCTGGCCGCGGACTAAGACTTCGCGACGGATTGGAAGGACTGCGCCAACTAGCGGAAAGAGCGCCATGAGTGCCCATCCCTTCGCCCAACCGATAGAGGACTTTATCGTTTGTTTCAGCCCCATTCCCCAGTCGTAGTGTCCAACCCAAACCGTGATGAGCAGAATGAACATCCCGACGATCCATGCCCAGATAACGGGCGGAATAGTCCCCGTTGCGCGCAGGTCCGGCCGCATGGCCGGTCCCAAGTATAAGCTTAGGAATGCCAATCCGCCCAACACCCAAGCCAACACGGGGCCCACCACATAAAGGGCCCCGATCGCGTAGAAAGGCCAGGTGAGGACCATCGTTCTGTAGATCAGGCGCTCTGCAGGGTTGGCCGGTTTCATTTTGCAGTTGACGCTTTGCGTATGACGAACCCGATAATGAAAAGACGGCTCCACGCCAGAGCAAGACCAATCAACATCATGACTGTCGCGGCAGCACCCGCCGCAATTGCCAATTTCCGGTTAGGAGAGCTAGGCCGATCCGGCAGGGAGGGGTTTTCGAGAACCTGGACAAGCGGATACGAGGCATAGACGTCGGATTTTGTCGTTTCGCTGCGTGCGATCGCCGACGCAAAGATCGCTTCTGCGACTGAAAAGTCGCGTTGTAGATCCTGAAGCTTAGCAGCAGCTTGCGCCATCTCATTGAGATCAGCTGTTCGCTGCAAATGCTGTTGCCGCAAGGCCTGTAGTCGTTCCTCGGCCCCCATGTGGGTCGAGTGCTGCGCGACCAATTCAGCCAAGAGCGCCGCACGTTGACCGTCAGGTGCAATGTCCAAGGCAATCAATTCAGCTCCATCACGTCCAGTCATCTCGCGTGCGCGATCAATGGCGGCAGCCTCGGCCTGGGATTTGGCGCGCCGACCATCCTCCACCAAAGGATGGCTCTCCCCAAATTGCGCCATGCGGTCTGACAACTCCGCCGCATGATCCGCTATCTGACGCAGATGTCCGCGATATTCCTCATCAGCAAATAGTTTTAGGGTCACTGCCGCTGTTTCGGCATCGATACCAAGGCTCTCTTCCAGCATAGCGACTGATGCGCCAAGTTCGATCTTGGTTGCCTCTTGTTCGCGAAGGGTCGCACTCAACGCGGTATGTTGTGAGAGAAGCTGGTCATACTGAGAAACCGAGAAAAGACCTGTCTCGGACTGTAGCTGATCAATCTCCAACCGTGTTTGCGCAACAGAATTGCGATACTCTTGGATCGCGCCAAGACCGCTGTCTTGTCGGGTTTGCTGCTCGTCGGACCTCAGTGCATCCAACTCTGCATTGAAGGCGTCGAGAATGGCCTCTCCCCTTTGCTGTGCCTCAATCGGACTACCGCCTGCGATTTCAAAATGAATCAGGCTGGTTTGGTCTACCAGATTGACGCGTGGTCGCCCGAGGTCCTCTCGTGTGACGCCAAGTGCCGTTGCTGCAGCATCAATGATCCGATCCGCGTTTAACAAACGCTTGTACGTCTCCGTGGGGCTAACGGCATTGCTGGCAAAAGCTGAATTTGCGTAAGAAGACGCTTGCCCAATCCCATTGAGGTTCATTGAAGCAGAGGCACCCGAACCGGGCAGAATGAGCGAAGTATGCGACTTGTAGCTGAGCGGTGCGGTCTTGAGGTACCCTGTGATAGGGGCCCAAATCAACGTGGATCCCAAGACCGCAAATGCAAAGTATCGGGGCATGCGCCCCAGATCACCAAGTGCACCGCCCATAACGATGCGACGCCAAACACGTTTCTTCGGTGGCTTCATAGTGTGTGAGATCGTTTCGTCGGCAAAGGTCATTATGCGTCTCCTTACAGGATCGCATAAAGTATCTCCGCGGCATTGGCCTGCGCGCGTCAGTCGGGGAAAAGGGCACAAACGGAAAGAGGCACTACCCGTTTGGGTAGTCAGAACAGTCCTGCATCCTGTGCGACCATCGCCGCTTGGGTCCGGTTGGAGACGTCAAGTTTACGGAACAGTGTTTTCATATGGAGTTTCACGGTTGGTTCCATAATGTCGAGATCGCGTGCGATTTCCTTATTGGACTTGCCTTGCGTGAGGCCCTGAAGAACCTCTAATTCGCGCTTCGAGAGTTTTTCGGCCAAAGGATGGGACACAGTTTCGACCGGTGCAGTCATAAAATCGATCGGCGCGTACTGCTCGCCCATAGCCATGAAGCGAACCGCATTGATCAGTGTTTTGGCCGGCAGCTTCTTCGGGACAAAACCTGCAGCCCCAGCCTCAAGCGCTTGTTCGGCAATTTCACGCGTTGCTTCTCCGGACATGAGCGCCACCCGCTGCCCGCCATTGAGGGTCAATGTTGCCTTGAGACCTTCAAGCCCGTTCATACCCGGCATATTGTAGTCGAGCAGGACTAGATCATACGGCTCATCTTCTTTGATCGATTGATGTGCATCTTGCAGGGTGCCGACTGTTTTGGAATCGACGCTGCCTTCATTCTTGAAATACAGCATCAGCGTATCTCGCAATAGATCATGGTCATCTGCAATTAGGACGCGCAATGGATCTTTCCCTTACCGGAATCTCGCTAGGACCCTGAACTTAGAGCGGAAAGCCTAAGCTATCTAGTACCTTCCTAAGCGAACCTATCCGTTTGGGGGCAGGGCCTCCCCAAATGCATGTCGCGAAACATCCAAACGACAATTTACCTTTCCGATTGTTCCGCTCGTGGACCGTCTGACCCAATCCGCTCTCCCTTCGCTTGGTTGATGCGGTCCGGTCCGCTCTGACAGGTAAGGCAGCAACAGAAACGCATGGCGGAGCCGTAAAGATGCAGCACGTACACATTGATTTGAGCACAGCAAAAGCATGTGGAGTGCCAAAGCCTCTCAAGACGACATTCATTGAGGCGCTGGGCCTTCCGCTGGCAGATGCAAAGCCAGACGTAGCAGTGAACGCGCTTCTCTCAGGGGCCTACAAGCGCGTCCAATTCGTCAATGCACATTGCTGCAATATCAAAGCGCGCAACCGACACTATGCGGTTGTCCTCAACCGCGCTGACTTATTACTACCCGACGGTATTGGTGTCGCGATGGCCGGTCGCATGACTGGGCAGGCACTTGCCGCAAATCTGAACGGGACAGACTTGGTCCCGGCCTTATTGGCGGAAGCTGCTCAGCGCGGAAAGTCAGTTTACTTGTTCGGTGGGCGGCCTGGAACTGCCCGCGCCGCAGCGCTCAAACTCACCCATCTAGCACCCAGCCTTCGGATTGCGGGAACCCGCGACGGATTTGGTGAGGCAGTCGATCCGCAGGCCGTTGTTGCGGACATGAACGCAAGTGGTGCGGACATCGTTCTTGTGGCGCTAGGTGTTCCCGTCCAAGAAATCTGGATCGACCGTTACGCGAGCGAATTGAATGCCTCGCTTTGTATGGGTGTTGGCGCCGCCTTTGATTTTTTGGCCGGGAACGTCGCCCGAGCACCGCGCTGGGTCCGTTCCGCGAAATGCGAGTGGATTTGGCGTCTCGCAATGGAGCCACGCCGGATGTTTGGTCGCTACATCTTTGGCAATGCAGCCTTCCTTGCTCGCGCTGCAAAGGACGCGGTGAAAGTCGCTGATGCTGGTAAGGTGGCAAACCGTCTCAGTGACATCTTCATCGCCAGCACAGCCCTCATTGCCCTTTCACCGGTTTTGGCAGCGACGGCCATTGCAGTGAAGTGCGACTCGCAAGGACCCGCGTTCTTTCGCCAAACCCGCGTTGGGAAAGATGGCAAACACTTTTCAATGCTGAAGTTCCGGTCGATGCACACAGACGCCGAAGAACGACAGGCTGCGCTTTTGAAAGACTCGGATCGTGATGACGTCTGTTTCAAATCAAAACGCGATCCGCGGATAACGCGTGTGGGTCGTTTCATCCGTCGCGCCTCGATTGATGAGTTGCCTCAAATCATCAATGTGTTGCGCGGTGAGATGTCGATTGTTGGTCCACGACCTGCCCTTCCTCGTGAGGTTGCTCTTTATCCGTCGCGCGCCATGGGACGGCTTGCAGTCAAACCCGGGATCACCGGCATCTGGCAAGTGGCTGGTCGGGCCGATGTTTGCTTCGACAAAATGGTTGAGATGGACCTGACTTACGCAAAATCACGCAACCTTATCCTCGACTACATCCTGATTCTTTTGACTTTCCGCGCCGTCGTATCCGGCCGTGGCGCTTACTGACCTAATTCAAACAAGGACAAGACTATGACTAAGATCCGCAAAGCTGTTTTCCCTGTGGCAGGAATGGGCACCCGCTTTCTGCCAGCAACTAAGTCAGTTCCGAAAGAAATGCTCCCACTGATTGACAGACCGTTGATCCAATACGCAATCGACGAAGCGCGCGAGGCAGGCATTGAAGAATTCATCTTCGTTACAGCCGCAGGCAAAGGCGCACTTGAGGACTATTTTGATACTGCCGCCATGTTGGAGCACCGGCTCGAGGTAGCGGGCAAGACTGCGGCATTAGCAGCTCTCGAACCGACCCGCATGGCTGAAGGAGCATTAACAATTGTTCGACAAGACAAGCCCCGCGGTCTAGGTCATGCGGTGTCTCTGGCCCGCCGGATCGTTGGAGATGAACCCTTTGCGGTTCTTTTGCCAGACGATGTCATCCAATCACGCAAAGGGGCGCTTGCTCAAATGGTCGCAGCCTACGAGAAAACCGGTGGCCATATGGTTGCCGCCATGGACGTGCCACGCCCTCAGACAGCATCTTATGGTGTTTTGGATGTCGCATATGAGGATGGCCGTGTAGCTCATGCCCGCGGGATGGTTGAAAAACCCCGGCCTGACGTCGCGCCGTCGACACTGGCTGTCGTGGGGCGTTACATCTTGTCACCCTCCATTTTTGACCGGTTAAGCATGCAAGGTCCCGGTGCTGGAGGCGAAATCCAACTGACCGACGCCATCAATGCCGATCTGAGAGATGTTTCGGTCAGCGGGTATCGCTATGACGGGACGCGCTATGACTGTGGCTCGATCCAAGGTTATGTGCAGGCCACAACCGCCTTCGCTTTGGAACGCGCTGACCTGCAGGGTGACTACAGTGCATTTCTGCGGCGACACGACGTTTTAGGTGCAGAAGCTGCATAGGGGCGGTCACAACCTATCCGAACGGATTAGTGCGTACCCGTCTGCCCAGATGCAGACGGGGCCCTAATGCGGCACAACGCC
Organism: uncultured Loktanella sp.; assembly: GCA_964385035.1. Classification (GTDB taxonomy): domain Bacteria; phylum Pseudomonadota; class Alphaproteobacteria; order Rhodobacterales; family Rhodobacteraceae; genus Yoonia. The sequence continues at coordinate 9,284 of CAYLMZ010000007.1, read as the reverse complement.
TCGCAAAGAGGAGTGGAGCAATGAAGTTCTTGAGAAGCATCGCATACGCAATTGCATTTGGTCTGTCGGCGTTGTCAGGCTCAGTGCAGGCCGGCGAACAGGACAGTGCGTCGAGCGACATCGTTTTGACGGTCACAGGTGAGATTGAGACGGCCAAGCAAGGAAGCGCGGCAACCTTTGACCTTGCAATGTTGGCCAGCATGGCATCTGAGACGATTGAAACGACGACAATCTGGACAGATGGCATACAGCAATTCCAAGGCGTCTCACTTGCCTACTTGCTAGATGTGTTGAGTGTTGAGGATGGTACCTTGGTAGCTACCGCTATCAACGATTACAGCGTTGAAATCCCTGTTACGGATGCTGTGGCTGATGGTCCGATCATTGCTTATCTGCAGAATGGAGAAGCGATGTCGATCCGCGACAAGGGGCCCCTCTGGATCATCTATCCTTATGACAGCGATCCGCGCTACAAATCTGAAGTAATTTATGCACGCAGCATTTGGCAGTTGGATCGGATCGAGGTTCGCCGCTAGGGAGGGACCATCACTTCAATGGCAAACGCCTACAACACTCCAAGGATGTTCCGTCGCAGCGCAATCGCTGCGGCGGTTATTGTCGTTTTTGGAGGGCTTGTCATCCTCGCTAATAGTGTGGTCGAAGACCTATCTAATTTGGCTTCCGCTCAGTCCGACAATCAGCAATGGACGCTAACCCAAGCAGAGGTAGAGTTCCTCGAATTTTCCAAAGAGCTTGCATCAATCCAAGCTGATCCGGAACGTTCACTCACTGACCTCAAAAGACGGTTTGATGTCTTTTACAGTCGGATCGCGACTCTGGACACTGCAAGCGTCTACAGAACTCTACAAGACGACGTAGCTTATCGCGTGCATTTACAGACTTTGCGGGCATTCCTTGACGATGCCGTTGTCATTATCGACTTGCCTGCCGACAGCATCCGGAACGAGTTGCCGACACTGGCCCGTCTGAGTGAAGTCGCGCGCCCTGCAGTGCGTCAGCTGACAACCAACGCACTTAGCCAATTCGCAGCCAATTCAGAGGCCCGCCGTGAAGAGTTTGCACAGACGCTGCTAAAACTTGCCTTGGCCATCGTTGTCTTGCTCGCAGCCCTTTCGTTAACGGTCGTCTATATGCGCAGGCTCGCCGTTCAGGCTTCGACCCAGCGCAGGCAAGCTCAGCAAGAAGCCGCCCGCAGTGATACGATCATTCAAACCTCGCTTGATGGGGTCGTGGTGGCCGACCAAGAGGGCGTGATCCTTGCGTTCAACGCCGCAGCGGAGCGGATCTTTGGGCACCGAGCAGAAGATGTAGTTGGTGCAGAACTCGGCCCGCTGATTGTTCCTGACCATATGCGCGACGCCCACGAAGCGGGCATGGAACGCATGAAAAATGACGGCGAGAAACGCGTTGTTGGTAAAGGTCGGGTTCAGCTGGAAGCTAAACACAGCAGCGGTAAGATCTTCCCTGTAGAACTGGCCATCCAAAACGCGCAGACAGATCAGGGGCCCGTCTTCATTGCATTCCTGCGCGATATCTCGGCCCGGGTCAGTGCCGAACAAGAACTTGTTGAAGCACGTGACAAAGCTTTGGCTGCAGACCGCCTGAAGACTGAATTTCTTGCAACGATGAGCCATGAAATCAGAACCCCGCTCAACGGTCTTTTGGGGAACTTGACGCTGTTGCAGGATACTAAACTGAACGCGTTGCAACGGCGTTATACCAAGAACATGGGCACATCTGGTGATCTGCTATTGCAGCATGTGACAAATGTATTGGACCTGTCACGATATGACGTCGACAACCTCGACATGCGCCGAGTTCCGGTCAATTTATCCAAACTGCTCCAATCCATTGTGGACAGTCAAAGTGGGATGGCAGCCAACAACAATACAGTGATCGAATGGAGCTGGGTTGAAGAACCGCATGACTGGGTCATCTCTGACCCTGACGCCCTGCAACACATTTTCATGAACCTTGTCAGTAACGCTGTGAAGTTCACGCATGACGGGCGAGTATCTCTCTCGGTTGATGCAACACCTGAGGGTGATGATCGCTTTGAATTTACGTTCCATGTCTCAGACACAGGCCAAGGCATTGCGCCTGATCTGCAGGAACGCATCTTTGATGACTTCGTGACCGGGACAGTTGCCTATGATCGCAACGTTGGCGGCACTGGGCTCGGCCTTGGGATCGTTCGTCGATCGGTCAAGGCATTGGGCGGCGTGCTGGATGTTGAAAGCGAAGTCGGCGTTGGCAGCACGTTTGAGGTCCGGCTTCCGCTTGAGCTGACAATTAACGTTGAAGGTGGAGGACAAACGAGGACGCACGGACCTTTCGCATCCAAACTCAACATCCTTGTCGTCGAAGACAATGAGATTAATCAACTCGTTGCTCGCGAACTGCTTACGCGCGAAGGCCATAAGGCAAGCATCGTGAACGATGGTGCTGAAGCAATTGCCCTGACTTCGCGAGAGAAATTCGACTTGATCCTCATGGATATCAGCATGCCCGTTATGGATGGTCCATCGGCCACACGCGCGATCCGAACCGGGGATGGTCCGAACGCTTTGACACCGATTGTGGCCCTCACTGCAAATGCAATGAAATCCGAGCAAGAGGCATTCTTGCAGGATGGGATGAATGGTATTTTGCTCAAACCGCTTTCACTTGCGGCATTTCACGAAGAGATGCATCGCTTGTTCAATGTTGAACGGGACCTAGAGTTCTCGACCAAAACTGAAATCTCGGACGGGTCTATGCGCGAAGCGATGAGCGCCGCCGACTATGCCTCATTGAAGGAGCGCTTCGTTGTCCAGGTGGAAGACCTTCATGAATGGCTCGGCGCTGATGATCGTCCAAGTTACAGCGATATTGTCAGCAAGTCTCACAACATTGCAGGCAGCGCATCTGTGTTCGGTATCCTCAAATATGCCGAAATGCTCAACCGGATCGAGGATGCCGCCAAAGCTGAAGACGACATCCAAATCAGGGAATTGCTTCCGCGTCTAAGGAAAGAATGGGGGCGAGCGTCAAAGACGCTATAACCCTATTGTCCCAACAGGACTGCGGCTCCCACAACGCCGATCACACGGCCGATTTCGGTGACATTGGTGATGGTGCTGTCGTAACACGCTAATGCATCGCCCGGCAGCAAGTATGGATCGAAGTCATCACGGTCTGCACGCCTCAAGAGATCTTCGATGTCGCGCTCGATCACAACAGACACGCCGGTAATTGGATTGCGCGAGAACAGAACCGAAGACCGGTCCGCACTTGTACTCCTCGCACCACCGACACAGTTGCTATCCACCACAGCTTGCACGAAGCGGGTTCCATAGGGGACCTGCCTAACGGTCTGACCAATCGCCGACGACGCGTTATCCGTGGCCGGCTGCGTCAGGTTGGATAGAAAGAGGCTTATGCCAGGTGGACTAATCGGGCTTGGCCGCATCAAGTCATCTTGAAAACAATGCCGGCTTGGCACGCGCACTTGATCGCCCGTCAACAACATCACATCAACGACATTCTCGCCCTCAAAAACTCCGCGCATATCCAAGACATACAAAGACGCCCCGCGACGTAACTCGACAGCAGAGATATCTGCATCAGGTCGCACTCCGCCGGCTGCACGCAGCGCGGCTGAGAGGTTGCGGGCCTCAGTAGATGCACCAAGCGCGTCCTGGCGTCTGCCATCGAGTTCATTTCCCCGCACACCGCCAATCTCAACCGAACGCGGTTCAAAGACGGCGCCAGAAACGCCAACCGAAACAGAGGCATAGTCAGCGACCCTCACAGAGATGCGTGGGCGTTCAGAATAGAAGTCCTCGGCAAGCAATTGCTGTGCGATCTCGTCTTCTACCTGATCGGTGGTGCGGCCTTGTGCCTGTATGGGCGCAAGAAACGGTAGTTTAAGCGTGCCATCGCGCGAGATAACATAATCGCCGTTAAAGGTCTCATCTTCACCAATCCGAAGATCAATCAGATCGTTTCGGGTCAAACGCTCACCCTGAAGTGCGGCCGCAGAAAAACCGCCCTTGCCCGCGCTATCCCCATTATCGACGCCACCGAGCATCGGCAGGCATTTCTCAGCGTTCATGCGTGCAGATCGCAGAAATCCGGCATCGGCACGTGCCACATCAATCGCGCGGTACTGTGCTTGATAGGCATCGCCAGATGCCGAGTTCTCGATGTTGTCCGGTGTATCGTAACTAGCACAACCAGCCATAACTGAGACCGTCGCAAGTAGTTGCAGTGATTTCCACATAAGAATCCAACCCTTTGGTACTCGCTAAGGACTAAGCTACATCTGAATTTCAGTCCAATGGGTATCAAGATCACGGACCTATCCGATCGGGTACGACGCGCTTCCTTTGTCCTTCAGGCCTCGCCTGACAGGACCGCGACATTGACAGGGGCGGCTTGCTAGAAGTCCACCAGACACAAGCGAGCCCCACAGTATGACCTGGACAACGAAATCACTCACGGAAAACCTTTTGGCGTATGGCGCATCAGAAGTTGCTTCGAAGGCGTCAAGGCTCTTGGTAGTTGTCGCGGTTGCACGCTCGCTTGAGTTGACGGAAATCGGGTTGGCAGCAGCGGCCTTCGCCGCTGGCGACGTTCTCAAGGCCGTCACAGAGAACGGAGTCGGCCAGAGGATCATCGCGGCAAAAGACAGCGAGCTTGATGCAATCTGCGCAACGGCGCACCGGATCTTCTGGGTCTGGTGCGTCGGACTGTTTGGTTTGCAGATGGTGATCGGTGCCCTTCTCTATGTGGGCGGCGGGAGTGCGATGCTCTTCGCGCTCATCACGATCCTCGCGATGGAGTACCTCTTCATGCCTGCCGGTCTGGTGCAAGCGGCCTTGGCCATGCGCACAGGCAAGTTGAAGGCGACGGCAACTATTGCCGGGGCACAAATTGTCGGCGCCAATCTGATTTCCGTTGTCTTGGTCCTGATCTGGCCGACAGCCATTGCCCTGGTCTTACCACGCCTGCTTGCCGCACCGATTTGGCTTGTTGCGATGCGGCGACTTCATCCATGGGCACGTGTTAATAAGGCGGGTTTTGCCCCGCTGTTGCCTTTCGTTCACTTTGGGTGGGCTGTTTTGGGGGTCGAGATCGTCAAGGCGGTCAGGTTGCAAGCCGACAAGATCATTGTCGGTGCATTGATGGGTGCGGACGCACTGGGCCTCTACTTCATGGCCTTTAACGCCGGACTGAGCCTTTCGAACGCCTTTAGCACTGCCTTTTCCACAGTCATTTTCCCCCACCTCAGCCAAGCGGCGAATAAATCGGCGGCATTTGTACAGTCGGCAACCTTGGGCCTAATTTTGATCACGCCCGCTGTCCTGCTGCAGTCCGCACTTGCACCGTACTATGTCCCGGTTTTGTTCGGGTCGGGGTGGAACGGGGTCTCGGAGATCGTTAGTGTCCTTTGCCTCGTGGCGATCCCGACAACACTCTGGTCAGCTGCCGCTGGATGGTTGCGTAGCGAAGGTCGCCCACAAAGCGAACTTCTCGGCACGGTTCTGATCACAGTCGGTCTCGCAATCACCACAATTGTTCTGTCGCCATACGGTTTGCAAGCGGTCGCGACTGGCTATGCCATCTCCAGTTTCGTTCTGATGTCGCTTGCTGCCCTCCCCACCATTTTTGCCAACGTGCCAGTTTCGGCTGAAAGGATTTCATGATGCCCAGGTTTTCGATTGTCATGCCGTGCTACAATGCAGAGACCACCCTGCAAGAGACACTCGCCAGTATTATGGCCCAGAGGTTTGGTGACTGGGAGCTCATCTGCGTTGATGACGGATCGACAGATCAGACATGGCCGATGCTGCGTGCGCATTCGTACAAGGATCAACGCATCAAGGCCATTCAAAACCCTGGCAAAGGCCCAAGTAGCGCCCGAAATCACGCTGCACTCATGCATGCCGAAGGAGAAATCATCGCGTTTTGCGATGCTGACGATCTGTGGACACCTCAAAAACTCTCAGCACTCCACCGCAGCTTTGATGAGAACTCTGCTGATGCGCTCTTTGCTCAGATCGGTTTCTTTGACTACGATCCAGAAGTCGTCCGAGCCCATTCGACTGTTCCGGCCGGGCCACTAAAAATCGAGACCCTTTTGGGCGAGAACCCGGTCTGCACGCTTTCGAACATTGCCATTCGGCGTGACAGCTTTATGCGTTTTGGTGGCTTTGATCCCAGTGTCGTGCACAACGAAGACCTTGAATGGCTGATCCGTTTGGTCGGACAAGGTGCACTCATCCAAGGGTTGGACGAGTTTCAAGTCAGGTACAGAGCAAGCCCACATGGGCTCTCGGCGGATCTGGAGGCTATGGCTAAAGGCCGACTTCGCGCGGTTGAAACTGCTGCGCGTTATGGCGTGCACGCGCCCAAAAGTGCCGAAGCTGTTCACCACCGCTACCTTGCGCGGCGCGCGCTCCGAATGGGGCACCCTAGGTTTGCGACTCTCCAGCACGCAGTGAACGGCCTGGCTGCAAGCCCCAAAGGTTTCATGTCGCCGCCGCGCCGTGGCGCGATGACGCTGATAGCGGCCACAACAAACCTCGTTTTGCCGCGTGCAATCTCACGCGCGCTTTTTTCTTAAGCCGAAAGGATAACCCTATGGAACGCGTTTCGATTGTCGTCCCCGCCTTCAACGTGGCCAAGACATTGCCGGAAACACTGTCATCGCTCTTGGCGCAGACTTATTGGAACTTTGAAATCATCATTGTGGATGATGGGTCCTCCGACAACACAGGGGCGATCGCAAACGAATTTGCATCTGACGCACGGGTCAGAACGATTAGGCAACCGAACCGCGGCCTGGCCGGGGCGCGAAACACCGGGATTGCCGCAGCAACAGGCGAGTTTATCGCGTTTTGTGATGCTGATGATTTGTGGGAGCCGGAAAAGCTTGAACGTCATGTCCAGCATTTGCGGCGGCAACCCCATGTTGGCGTCAGCTATGCTGGGTCCAGCCTGATCGACGACAATGGCCAGATGTTGCGCCAGGCACAGCGACCGCGACTGACAAACGTTACACCTAAGCACATCCTCAAGCGCAACCCGGTGGGGAACGGATCAGCAGCCGTCCTGCGACGCCAAGTCTTTGCCGAGATCGCCTATCGTCCAGCACATGAAACCAACCGCGATTGGTTCTTTGATGAAACCTTCCGCCAGTCCGAGGATCTTGAGTGCTGGTTGCGGATCGCGCTGACCACAACCTGGGCGTTCGAGGGCATTCCCGGGCTGCTAACCCGCTACCGAATTAACCAAGGTGGGCTGTCGGCGGCGACCCATCGGCAGTTTGCGTCGTGGGAGCGCATGATCGCAAAACTGCGCCCCCTCGACGTAGAAGTCTTTGATACGTGTGCACCGCTGGCGCGCGCCTATCAGCACCGGTATCTGTGCCGGCGCGCAATTAGTGACCTGGATACGGATACTGCATCACGATGGTGTGCTGAGTGGCTTGCCACCTCAAAATGGACATTTGTTGAAGAACCTAGAAAATCCGCAACGACCCTCTTTGCCGTTTTGGTGCTAAAGCTTCTTGGTCGTGACACCCTTCGCGGCCTTGCAGCATTGCGGCTAGGAAACACGTGATGCGCCCACGGGTTATTCATCTTGTAGACGATTGCACTGCGGGGGGCGTGATGCAGGTGGTGAAATTTCTAACGACGTCGGCAGACCACGCTGCTTACGCAGAGCATCGCAGCATGCAGGTCACACGCGGCGCCATTTTGCCGCCAAGGATCGATGCAGATGTGATCGTGTCTCACTTGGCGCTATCGTGGCGAACACTTCCGGCAGTCTTGGCCCTGCGGTTGAGATACCCAAAATGCCACCTCATCCATGTTGAGCATAGTTACACTGAGGGTTTCACACGGCATAACGTTGGAAACCTTGGCCGGTTTGAGACCATGCTAAGACTCAGCTTTAGTATCTTTGACCACGTCCTCGCCGTCAGCGAAGGCCAAATGGATTGGTTGCGAAGGCGCACGTTGCTGACGTCCAAAAAGCTCGGGTTGGCGCGGTCCTATTGTGACCTCACACCGTTCTTGGGCGTCCCAGAGGCTAAAGGACCCATCAAACGTTTTGGAGCAATTGGACGACTGGACCGCCAGAAAGGATTTGACAGTTTGATCGAGGCGTTTCGACAAACCACAGATCCACAATACACACTGACATTTTTTGGGGTTGGTGACGCAAAGGCAGAGCTCGTCAAACTCGCGCAAGGTGATGATCGCATCCATTTTTCTGGCTTCGCCAACGATCCGCGGGACGCGTACAGCGCGGTCGATGCCGTCATCATGCCGTCGCGTTGGGAAGCCTACGGACTTGTGGCACTTGAGGCTTTGTGCGCTGGTCGGACCCTGCTTTGCACAACAGTTGATGGTCTTTCGGATCATCTGAGGCATGGTGCAATTCCCATCGGAACAATCGACAGCACAATATTTGAAATCACCCATCCTGCATGGATGCCAAGGCCAGCACGAACGGAGCTGGCCAAACAGCTGTTAAGGGAAAACACCATCGCTTGGCAGAAAGCTATCAAGCACATGTAGCCGAGTTTGCCGGCCAGTTGGTTTGTTGGATGACCGGTTTTGCTTTATCGACCTAGCTAGCTTCATTTGATGGAAAACGTCACAAACGGAGATCGAAGTCAGTCTTTCGGCCTACCGTATCTCGGCAACGGTTACGCGCACAGCACATCGCGACGGAGGAAAGGTTTAATGGGAAAGCTGCAGTCGGGACGCGTTCCGAAACACTCAACGCAACCCGGTTGGTGCAAACCCACTTAGAGACCCAATGTCACAAGTGTCGGGAGCAGTTGATCTCGAAGCGATCCAAAAAGAAGCACAGCGAAAGTCGGCTTCCTGCTACAATTTAGTAGCGTTCAGCACTCGCAGCGAAAGTCTGTTCTCCAACCTACGTGACGGCGACAGGTACGGCCCTTTATAGTCCTTGTCATTTGTGTTGAACGCCCCTGCCGAACTACGTGCATTGGCTGAAAATCGGGCACCCGATAATGGGGGATGAGGATGGGTGGGTGACTACACCTCCCTTGAAATAAGAGTTGCCCCCTCTTCAAATAACACACTGGATATGAACGGGTGGTCGGGCAATTTGAGCGGTTTGTCACCCGCTTGCAACCCTGCATCGGGTTATCAGCGACAAGGAAATGCGCAAGCCTTTGCATGTTTTGGCGATCCGAGAAGGACTCGAACCCTCAACCTGCTGATTAGAAGTCAGCTGCT
>CAYLMZ010000006.1:8659-43698 GCA_964385035.1 uncultured Loktanella sp. | reverse complement strand
CTTTCAGGCGGCCATGGCCACGCTCAGCGATGATACCCCCGCGCGGATGGTTGTCATTAGTTCAATCGCAGGTGTGCGCGGATTAAAGAACGCGATCCCCTACACCGTGACGAAACACGGGGTGATCGGTCTGGTGCGCGGGCTCTCCGAGGAATTCATGCGTCGCCCGATCACATTCAATGCGCTTTGCCCCGGATATGTTGACACAGATATCGTACAAAACCAGATCCCCGGCCTGATGCGCCGGTTTGGTGTTGATGAAAAAGGCGCGTTGGACGCGATTGCAAAGGGCAACCGCCACCGCCGTCTGCTAGAAGTCGACGAGACGACCGCGGCGGCGATGTGGCTCTGCTCTGATGGGGCGCGCAGCATTAACGGCCAGACCCTCGAAATTTCCGGCGGACAGGTGTGAGCATGGATTTTGCAGCAACAAAGGCAATGTTCCACCTGCCCAAGGGCATGATCTACCTCGATGGCAATTCGCTTGGGCCTTTGCCTAAGGCAACAGCGGCCCGCGTGACCCGGACCGTCACCGACGAATGGGGCGAAATGGTGATCACAGGTTGGAACCGCGCCTCTTGGATGGCCCAACCCACCGATTTTGGTGACCGGATCGGACGCCTGATCGGGGCAGAGAAAGGCCATGTCGTCGTGGGCGACACCCTGTCGATCAAGGTTTATCAGGCGCTCGCGGCCGCGATTGATCTGGTGCCGGACCGGAAGGTGATCCTGACAGACAGCGGGAATTTTCCCTCTGACATCTACATGGCCGAGGGGCTGATCAAGTCGCTGGGACGCGGCCATGAGTTACGCGTCGTCCCGCCAGAAGAGGTCGGCAATCATATCAATGATGATTTGGCTGTCCTGATGTTGACCCAGGTCGATTACCGGACGGGGCGCTTGCACGATATGGCGTCACTCACAGGCCAAGCCCATGAAGCGGGTGCAGTCACCGTCTGGGATTTGGCGCACACAGCCGGTGCGATGCCCGTTGATCTGTCGGGATCGGGCGCCGATTTTGCCGTCGGCTGCACATATAAATATCTCAATGCAGGGCCCGGTGCCCCCGCCTTTATCTACGTCGCGCCGCGCCATGCTGAAACGACCCAACCTGCCTTGTCGGGATGGCTTGGGCATGAAGCCCCCTTTGCCTTTGATCTGGATTACCGGCCCGGCGCCGGGATCGAGCGCATGCGCGTGGGCACGCCTCCGGTCTTGCAGATCGCGGCACTCGATGCGGCCCTAGACATCTGGGATGCGGTAGATATGGCAGCGCTGCGTGCACAGTCGATCGCCCTGACAGAGCAGTTCATTGCGGGGGTGGAGGCGGCGTGTCCCGCATTGACACTTGCCAGCCCCCGCGACCCTGAACAGCGGGGCAGTCAGGTCTCTTTCGCATTTGAAAACGGTTATGCCGCGATGCAGGCCTGTATCGCGCGCGGCGTCGTAGGTGATTTTCGTGCGCCCGATATCATGCGTTTCGGGTTCACCCCGCTCTTTATCGATGAAGCGGATGTGGCAAAAGCAGTCGCGATTATTGCTGATGTGATGGGCAACAGGCTTTGGGATGATCCAAAATATATGGCCAAGGCACGGGTGACTTAAGGCGCCAGCGGTGCTTCGCTATTGTCAGGGGCAGGTCCGCCCCCGTGGACATGCACATTCAGCGCCGCCCCCAATAGAACAAGATAGGCACTCACATAAAGCCACAGCAACAGGCCGATCACCGCACCGATCGAGCCGTAGACCTCATTATAGCTGGTAAAATTCGTCAGGTAGAATGACAGCCCGACTGATGCCGCAACCCAGATGACCACAACCAGCACTGATCCGACCGTCAGCCAGCGCCCTCGGCTACCATGCCTTGCAGGCCCAAAGCGATAAAGCAGGCTAAGCGCCAACACCAAAACGCTCAAAGCGATCAGCCAACGCAGCCCCTCCAGCAGCCATGCGGTGCTATTGGCGAGCGGGACGAATGCCAAAATGACTGGTGTGATCACCACCGCAAACATGGCGACAATCGCCAGGGCCACCAGAACCACGGTCAAGATCAAGGCCACGACCATCTGCCACACGGTGTTGCGGACCCGCTGTCCGGCAATCGCGTTGAGCCCACCAATCAGCGCGCCTACACCCGCCCGCGCCGACCAAAGCGCAAGACCGATAGACACGAAGGTCGCCCAGCCAAGCGCCTCGGAAGGGGCAAGGATCAGCCTGTTCACCTGAATGGCCAGCAGCCGGTAGGCATCTTCAGGGATCACACCCTGCATCAGTTGCATCTGTTCGGCAATCACCACCGGATCTGCAACCAATCCAAAGACTGCAATAACTGCCGCAATCGCAGGGAATATCCCGAACATGCCAAAAAACGCCACTCCTGCCGCGATCAGGCCGATATGCTTTTCCGAGGCAGTTTTCCAAACGGCCATCAGAAGGCGCCAAATCCGTTTGATCGTGCTCAATTTCTGGCCCCGTTGCCCCAAGAGTGGTGCAAACCTATGCGTTTGCGCGGCGATTGACCATCTCGACCGACGAAAAACAGTCGCAAGACCACAAACTTCGCGCTAGTCTCTAAACAAAGAGGGCAAAGCCCCGACAATGAGGCAGAACCGTGAGCACATTGACAGAACACGTCAACACGCTGGCAGAGCGTGTCCTGGAACAAGACAGCGACCGATATCTTGTCGGCATTGCGGGTGCCCCCGCAAGCGGCAAAACAACGCTAGCCGCCGAGCTTGCCCGCCGCCTGAACGCCCAAGGCCGCAAAAGCGCTGTCGTGCCCATGGATGGTTTTCATCTGGATAACGCCATCCTTGATGCACGTGGGTTGCGCCCGCGTAAGGGCGCACCGGAGACATTCGATGCGCCCGGCTTTTTGCGGATGGTGCAGGCGCTCAAGACCGGGGACGAAGTCTTTGCCCCGCTTTTTGACCGCCCCCGTGATCTGGCGATTGCGGGTGCGGTCGCTGTCCCTGCAACGGTCAAGGTGGTGATTGTCGAGGGCAATTACGTGATGTTTGACGAAGACCCTTGGCGCGCCCTTGCCCCGCTATGGGATCTGTCAGTCCGTGTGGATGTTGCCTTGCCAGAATTGCGGGCGCGGCTGATCCAACGCTGGCTCAGTCTGAACCATTCTCCTTCAGTGGCCACCCGCCGCGCGGAAGGCAACGACATTCCCAACGCCCAACGCGTCATGGAAAAGGCGCTTCCATGTGACCTGACTTTGAACGGCCAACCCGCACCGCGGTCCTAAGGCAACCGGAGCCTCCCCCTTCATCTTGGCCAAAAAACTCCCGCCGGAGGCTCCGGCACCTGCCAGAAGCGCTAAATCAGGATCAGTGTGATCACCGGAAAAAGCAGCAAGATCACCACGCGCACCACGTCAGACCCCACAAAGAACAACACCGACCGGTAGGTCGCCGTCATCGGGGTTTCTTTGTCCATACTGTTGATAATGAAAAGATTCATGCCAACAGGCGGTGTGATCAACCCGACCTCGACCACGATCAGCACCATGATCCCGAACCAGATCGCCAGTTCTTCGGTCGTCATCCCGAAATCAAGCCCCGAGATCACCGGCCAGAAGATCGGCACTGTCAGCACAATCATAGAAAGGCTGTCCATCAGGCACCCCAAGAGTAAGTAGAACACCAGGATCAGCATCATCACCATCCATGGGCTCAACCCTTGCGCGGTCACCCAGGCCGATAGTTCCTGTGGCACCTGCGTCAAAGCCAGAAATCCGTTGTAGAAGGCAGCCCCAAGCACGATGAAAAAGATCATCCCTGTCCCGCTTGCTGTCTCAAAGATGCTTTCTTTGAGGACAGAAACAGTCAGCCTGCCAGAAAATAGCGCAATCAACCCCGTGCCCAAAGCCCCAACAGCCGCCCCTTCGGTGGGCGTAAACCATCCATTGTAGATGCCACCTACGACCAGACCGAATACCAAAAGCACCGGCCAGACCGCTGCATAGGCTTTCATACGGTCGGCACGCGGCATTCTTTCCCTTGTCCCTGCCTGATCAGGGTAGATTCGCACATAGATCGCGATTGTGATCATATATCCGATCGCCGCCAATATGCCGGGGATGATGGCCGCCGCAAAAAGCTTGGCGATGTTTTGTTCGGTCAGGATCGCGTAGATCACAAGGATCACAGATGGCGGGATCAGGATACCAAGCGTGCCCCCTGCCGCGAGTGTCGCCGTCGAAAACCCGCCTGAATACCCGTATTTGCGCAACTCGGGCAGCGCGACCCGGCTCATGGTTGCCGCAGTCGCAAGAGAAGACCCACAAATCGCCCCGAACCCTGCGCAGGCGCCGACAGCGGCCATCGCCATCCCGCCCTTGCGGTGGCCCAGCAAGCTTTCGGCCGCTTTGAAGAGCGCGCGTGACATGCCTGAGTGCGTTGCAAACTGCCCCATCAGCAAAAACATTGGGATGATCGATAGGCTGTAGTTGGAAAAGGTCGAATAAACCTCGGATTTTAACCGCGCCATGAAAACGGTTGTCCCGTCTGTTGCCAACCAAAGGCCCCCAATCCCGCAAAGCAACATCGCAAGCCCAATGGGCGCGCGCAGGAAAATCAACAAAAGCAGAACCGGAAAGGACAGATAGCCCAGTGCAAGATCACTCATAGCGACCGCTGCCCCGTCAAACGCATCGTCGCGCAATATAGGCTGACAATGGCCGCCGCGACAGCCGCGACAAGGCTTGCCGCATAAGCCCACCAGATCGGGAACTGTATCAGATAGGTCGTCTCACCATATCGGAGTTTGTCTTGCAAACCTGCGTAAAGCCGCCATGCAATCAAGACAATGATCACGGCCATCACAATGCTCCAGAATGTGGCAAGTGAGCGGTTCACTTTTGGCCCCAGCCCACTTGTGAACACATCGACTTTCGCATGTGCGCCAGACAGCTGCGTGATGGGCAGAAAGGCAAAAATGGCAAAGGCCATACCCGCCTCGACCAGCTCAAAGTCGCCCAAGATGGGCCCAACGCCTGCTGCAAGCAGCCATTCCCCGATATCACCAAGCCAACCACCATGAGCTGCATCGGCGAGTTCACGCCCGCCAATGCTGATGCAGACCATGACAACAAGCAGGCAAAGGACAATGCCGCCCAAGAGCGCCATGACTTGCGCCAGTTTCTCGATTGCTTTGTGCAGCACGGTCCTGCCCCAGCCGAAGTTTCGTGGGTCAGTTACCCGCGTTGTTGGCGGCAATCAATGCGACAGCATCACGATAAAGCCCTGTGCCGTCGATGCCTGCGGCATCAGCCTCTGCAATCCATGCGTCAATCGTGGGGGCTGCGGCTTCGGCCCAAGCGGCCGTTTGGGCTGCATCAAGCGTAATGATCGTATTGCCACGCTCTTCGGCCAGTGCCCGTGCAGGCGCGTCATGCTCTTGTTGCGTCCGCCCTGCGAAGGCCGAGAATTCCAAACCGGAGTTTGCATCGATCACGGCCTTCAGGTCATCAGGAAGCGCGTTATAGCTGTCGTGGTTCATCGCCATGATGAAGGCCAGCGTATAGAGTGCGTTACCGGTGAATTCTGTATGGTTCGTCACCAGTTCCTGCACCTTGAGCGAGGGCACGACTTCCCATGGAATGACAGCGCTTTCGATGACACCCCGCGAAAGTGATTCCGGCACGGCAGGCACGGGCATCCCGACGGATGTTGCCCCCAGATTGGTAAAGAGCGTCGTGGTTGTGCGTGATGGCGCGCGCAATTTCAGGCCACGCAAGTCCTCAACTTCGCGGATCGGGCGGTTGGCGTGGATCACACCGGGGCCGTGGACCCACAGGCCCAAGGGCTTGAAGGCAGCAAAGTCGGTATCCATCATCCGCGCCTCTGCGAGTTGCCAATAAGCGCGGCTGGTTGCTTCGGCATCAGGTGAGATGAAGGGAAGTTCAAACACCTCAAGCTGCGGGAAACGACCGGGCGTATAGCCAGCAACCGTCCAAGTGATATCGGCCACGCCGTCGATGGCCTGATCAATCAACTGCGGAGGTGTGCCGCCTAGCTGCATTGACGGGAAACGCTCGACCCTGATCCGGCCATTGCTGTCGGCCTCAACCCTGTCTGCCCAGACATCCAAAATCTGCGCAGGCACTGTCGACTGCGGCGGCAGAAAGTGGTGCAAACGAAGGGTTACCTCTTGGGCTGCGGCAGATGTCGCGAACGAGGCTGCGGTCAAAAGGCTGAGAATAGTACGGCGCGTGGTTTTCATTGCGGTCTCTTTCGTCCGGATAAGGAGTTAATTCATCTAAATCAGATAATGCGCGTCTCGACTGGGGCAAAATCGCCAATCGTGCCGCGTAAAACGTCACCCGGCACAACTGGACCAACCCCTGCCGGTGTGCCCGTCATGATCAGATCACCGGGGTGAAGGGTATAAAGTGTTGAAAGATCCGCGATGATTTCAGGAACCGACCAGACCATATCGGCAAGTGTTGCCTGCTGGCGGGTTTCACCGTTGACCTGCAACGCAATTTCAAGATCATCAATACGCGCATCATTCGGCGCGGGGGTGAGCGCACCGAGGATCGCTGCATTGTCAAAATCTTTGCCTGTGTCCCACGGGCGGCGCTTGGCTTTGGATGCGGCCTGAAGATCCCGGCGGGTCATATCCAGGCCACACCCGTAACCATAGACATGCGACAGGGCCTCGGCTTCTGCGATATCCGCGCCGCCTGTCTTCAACCCGACCACTAACTCCATTTCATGATGCAAGTCGGCGGTGCGGGTTGGATAAGGCATGTCCTGCCCCGACAGCAGCACGGAATGCGCGGATTTGGTAAAGTAAAACGGTGCCTCACGGTCAACCTCATGTCCCATCTCTGCGGCATGATCGGCGTAGTTCCGACCGACGCAAAAGATCCGACCGACAGGAAACACTTGTCCAGCTGTGGTCGGTATCGCCGGGACGGGGCGTGGCGGAAAAAGCAATTCAGGCATGGGCTTCCCTTATGGCGGGTGTTGAAGGCAGGGCAGGCGTAGCATATCTGCGCATCAGGCGGTATCATGTCTTTTATGGCAAGACACCTGCGTCACGAACCGGAGCCGTCACCACCGCATGAGCGCCCCTGCCCCACAACTCGATGATCTTCTGGCCTGTCCGGAGTGCGATACTTTGCACCATGCTCAGGACTTGCCTCCGAATGCGCGGGCGCATTGCCAGCGTTGCGGTGTGCTGTTGATGACCTCGCAGCCGGACGCAATTGGCCGGATTATCGCGCTCGCGATCACCGGGTTTGTTTTGATGATCGCTGCAATCAGCTTTCCGTTTCTGACGCTGGACGCAGGCGGGCTAAACAACGCGACATCTGTCATGGATGCGGTCTTGGCATTTCGTGGCGGTTTTGAGTTTCCACTGGCCGTCGCCGTGGCATTTTTCATTATCGTCATACCGTTGATGCGGTTGTCGGCACTGATCTATGCATTGGGGCCTCTGGCACGCTCTGGCACGCCCCGCCCGATGGCGCGACAGGCCTTTGCCTTTGCAGAACGCCTGCGCCCTTGGAGCATGGCAGAAATCTTTATCGTAGGCGTGACTGTGGCCCTCATCAAAGTCGCAGGTCTGGCCGCCGTCACGATCGGTCCAGCCTTTTGGGCCTTTGCCGGAGTGGTGATCATCACTGTTCTGAAAGATCAATTGATTTGTAGGTATTCGATTTGGGAAACGCTGGACAAAGCCGGGCGCTGACGTCTGCCCGGGACGCAGGGCTTGTGGCCTGCCAGCGTTGCGGGCAGGTCCATCCGTTGGACACAGCCTATTGCAAGCGATGTGATGGACCACTGCAAAGCCGCGACACCCAAAGCCTGCAAAAGGTCTGGGCGTGGCTGATTGCGGGAATGATCGCCTATATTCCTGCAAACCTATACCCAATGCTGTTGACTTCGACCCTGGTTGAGAGATCCGAAAGCACAATCATCGGTGGTGTCGTAGAGCTGGTTGAATACGGTTCCTACGTCGTTGCAACCATTGTGTTTGTTGCCTCGGTGATGATCCCGATGGGCAAGTTCATCGCGATCGCATATCTTGCGATCAGTGTGCAAAGAGGGTGGACCGACAGGCAACACCAGCGGCACCGCGCCTATGAAGTGGTCGAATTCATTGGTCGCTGGTCCATGATTGACGTCTTTGTCGTTGCGATCCTTTCTGCACTGGTGCAACTGGAAACAGTTGCTACGATCAACCCGGGCATTGCGGCGGTCAGTTTTGCTCTTTCGGTAATATTTACCATGCTCGCCGCCCAAGCATTTGACTCGCGCCTGATCTGGGATGCGCAAGGACGACACGATGACTGATACACCGCCTTCCGGTCCAGCCCCGCTGGACATCCGCCCCGGCAAAGACCGTGGGTCGCAACGGTTGTCGTTCATTTGGATCGTTCCGATCCTTGCTCTGGCGGTTTCGCTCTGGGCGGCATGGCAAAGCTATGCGGATCGGGGAACACTGATCACCATTAGCTTTGAAAACGCGTCAGGCGTGGTCGCCGGAGAGACCAAGATCAAGTATCGCGATGTTGAAGTCGGTGAGGTCGAAAGGGTCGAATTTGCCGAAGGCTTGACAGATGTTCTGGTGCAGGCCCGGATCGACAAGACCGTCGCACCGTTTCTGGATGATGATGCGCAATTCTGGGTGGTCCGGCCTGACGTATCGGTGCGCGGCATTACGGGCTTGGAAACAGTGCTTTCTGGCGTCTTCATTGAAGGCAACTGGGATACAGATGCAGACGTGCAGCAATATGCTTTTGCGGGTCTTGAAACCCCCAATCTGACCCGCGCCAACCAGCGCGGGACGACGGTTGTGCTGCGGACCGATGACGGTGGCAGTATCGCGGCCGGCGCCCCTGTCCTGCACAAGGGGATCGAAGTTGGCTACCTCGAAGAACCGCAGTTGTCGTTTGACGGGCGTCAGGTCGTCGTGAATGCGTTTATCGAAAGCCCCTATGATCGCCGCCTGACATCAAGCACACGGTTCTGGGATACGTCAGGTTTTAGCGTTTCATTCGGGGCCAACGGCGTATCGCTGAATGTAAATTCTCTGGCATCCCTGATTGAAGGCGGCATCGCCTTTGACACCGTTGTATCTGGCGGTCGCCCCATCAACGAAGGCCACAGGTTTGATATCTTCGCAGATCAACAGGCAGCGCGCGAAAGCCTGTTCACAGATCCAAATGCAGATGTGCTCGAGGTCGCGGTCTTGTTCGAAGAGAACGTGACAGGTCTGGCCGTGGGGGCCGAAGTCAACTTGCAAGGCATCCGGGTGGGCGAGGTCAGCGACCTCAACGCCATCGTTGTCGGCGAAGGGGACCGTGCACAGGTGCGCTTGCAGGTGGTGCTTGCGATCGAACCATCACGTCTGGGTATGGACGGCAATGCCACAGCAGAGACCGCACTGGCCTTGCTGTCAGACCTTGTCATTCAGGGCCTGCGCGCGCGCATGGTGACAGGCAATATTCTGGCAGGCAGCCTCAATATCGAGTTGGTGCAGGTCGACGATGCGCTGCCTGCGATCATCAACCTGACCTCTGGCGAGTTTCCTGTCATTCCGGCTACTACGTCGCAAATATCGGATGTTGCAGCGACGGCAGAGGGGCTTTTGTCACGTGTGGATGCCCTGCCCGTCGAGGAACTGCTTGATAGTGCGATTGATCTGATGGGCAGTCTGGAATCTTTGATCAATGATGAGGCGACCCGCGCAACACCGGGCTCGGTGGTCGCACTTTTGGATGATACGCGCAATTTCGTCAGCTCTGATGATCTGCAAGCCATCCCCAACGATCTGCGCCGCGTGATCACAGACCTCAACACGCTTATAAGCGCAGCCAACGACACGGGTCTCGTGGATGACATTGACACGGCACTGGCCGCTGTCACGGGTGCGGCGAACAATATCGAACTGGCCACACAGAACCTGCCGCAAATCACGCAAGACCTACAGGCGTTAACCGCGCGGGCAAACGCGCTTGAACTTGAGGCACTGGTCAGTTCGGCCACGGACACGCTGAACGCCATCGACACGCTGATTGGGACCGACGCGGCTATTGCCCTACCCGAGACTTTGAATGGTTCACTGGATGAACTGCGCGCTCTTATCTCCGAGGTGCGCGCTGGCGGCGCAGTCGAAAACATCAACGAAACGCTGAATGCAGCGAATGCCGCCGCAATTGCGATCGAAGAGTCAGTCAAGGATCTGCCCGCGCTTTCGGCTCGTGCTAACCGACTGGTGCTTTTGACCGAAGAGGTTGTAGAAAGCTACAGCCAGCGGTCACGGTTCGGGGCAGAAGCGTTGCAAGTCATCCGCGACATTCAGGAAGCCGCCGATGCGGTTACAGCCCTCTCGCGCCAGATACAGCGCAACCCAAATTCCTTGCTGACAGGACGTTAACATGATCCGGACCCTGCCCCTCGCCTTCGTCGCCCTCTTGGCTGCCTGCGCCACACCGCTCGACCGGATCGCTATGGCGCCCCCGGCCTCTGCCCTTGAGCTTCGGCCTCTGGTCGGGTCGGCAATGGTGCGCACAGTCTCCTTACCCAGCTATGCAGCAGCGGAAGAAGTCGCGCGCGAACTGCCGGGCGGGATTATCGCCAGCAACGAAGATGTGCTCTGGGCGGACGAGCCGGAGCGGGCCGTGACCTTGGTACTGACACAAAGCCTGTCAGACATCCTCAACACCCGTGTCGGCCCAGAGCCTTGGCCCTTTGTGGGACTGGCAGATGTGTCGATTGACGTGCGGGTGGCCGAAATGATTGCGGGTGCGGACGGCAATTTCCGTCTGACAGGGCAATACTACGTCGGCGGAGACGGCATCGACTTTCGCAACTCTGCGGATGCCTTCGATATCCGCGTTGCGATGCCTGACCAATCACTCAGCAGCATCAGCACCGCGCAATCCACGGCACTGGTCCAACTGGCCGAGCAGATCGCCCGGCGGATCGGGCGCTAGCCCAGTTTGACCCAAGCCCCATCACGCTTGGAAGAGCGGACACAGGCGTCAACAAACTGCATACCCTTCAAGCCGTCCTGAACGGTTGGATAAAGCACATCGGCTGCCACTGGCACGCCCGCCCTGTGGGCTTCAATCGCGGCGGCGGCTTCATTGTAGATCGTGGCAAACCCCTCAAGATAGCCCTCGGGGTGGCCGGGCGGAATACGTGTCACGCGGGCGGCATCCTCTGTGCTACCAGCCCCGCCACGGGTCAGCAATTGCTTGGGCTGGCCCAGTTCGGTGAACCAAAGCTGATTGGGATTTTCTTGGGCCCATTCCACCCCTGCTTTTTCGCCATAGATGCGCAAACGCAGCCCGTTTTCATTACCGGGCGCGACTTGTGAGCACCACAACATGCCACGCGCGCCTCCTGCAAAACGCATCATCACATGGGCATTGTCATCAAGTTCGCGACCACCAACAAATGTCTGTAAATCGGCAGACAGACACTCAAGCTCAAGTCCTGTCACGAAACTGGCAAGGTTAAAGGCATGCGTGCCGATATCGCCGGTCGATCCTCCGATACCAGAGCGTGCAGGATCGGTGCGCCACGCAGCCTGTTTGCTGTCATCTGCCTTGCTCAGCCAATCCTGGGCATACTCGACTTGCACCAGACGAATTTTTCCCAAGCGACCCTCAGCTACCATCTGGCGCGCTTGGCGCATCAATGGATAGCCCGTGTAGTTGTGGGTCAGCACGAACAAGGCATCGCTTTCTTCAGCCGCCTTCACCAGTTTCTTGGCGTCTGCCATGGTCGCGGTCAGCGGCTTGTCGCAAATGACATGAATGCCACGCTTGAGGAACTCGCGGGCAGCGGCGTAGTGGACATGGTTCGGCGTGACAATCGCGACAGCTTCGATCCCGTCTTTCAAGCGGGCCTCACGGATCGCCATGGCCTTGAAGTCATCATAGGTGCGGGAAGGGTCAAGACCGAGCGCTGCACCCGAGGCCTGCGCCTTTTCAGGCGTCGATGACAACGCGCCCGCGACCAATTGAAAACGCCCGTCGATACGCGACGCGATGCGGTGCACACCACCAATGAACGCGTCATTACCGCCACCTACCATGCCCAAACGGATCGGTTTCATCAGGAGTTCCCCCTTATCATTTTGCCAAAAATACTCTCGCCGAAGGCGATCCCGTCACAAGCCAAGCATACGGCGGTTGGTCGCCTCATCCACATCCGCTCCAGCGAAATCATCAAATGCCCGTTCTGTCACGCGGATTATGTGGTCTTTGACGAACTGGGCTCCTTCACGCGCGCCGTCTTCGGGGTGTTTGAGCGCGCACTCCCATTCAACCACGGCCCAACCTGCAAAGTCATTGGCCGCCATCTTGGCAAAGATCGCTGCAAAATCGACCTGTCCGTCCCCCAATGACCGGAACCGCCCGGCCCGATCCACCCAAGACTGATAGCCGCCATAGACACCTTGTCGGCCAGTTGGGTTGAACTCTGCATCCTTGACGTGGAACATCTTGATCCGGTCTTTGTAGATGTCGATGTTGTCGAGATAATCGAGACACTGAAGCACGTAGTGCGACGGATCATAAAGCATGTTGCAGCGGTGATGCCCGCCAAGGCGCTCAAGAAACATCTCGAATGTCACCCCGTCATGCAGGTCTTCGCCCGGGTGGATTTCATAACAGACATCGACACCGCAGTCTTCTGCATGATCCAAAATTGGACGCCAGCGGGTAGCGAGTTCGTCAAAAGCAGCCTCGACCAGCCCCGCAGGACGCTGCGGCCATGGGTAGACATATGGCCACGCCAGCGCCCCGGAAAATGTGGCCATCTCAGTCAGCCCCATGTGTTTGGATGCAGATAGCGCCATCCTGACCTGATCAACGGCCCAGGCCTGACGCGCGTTTGGATTGCCTTGCACCTCGGGGGCAGCGAAGGCATCAAAGGCTGTATCATAGGCAGGATTCACTGCAACAAGCTGGCCTTGCAGATGGGTCGAAAGCTCTGTGACCACCACCCCGTTGGCGGCGGCCTGACCCTTAAAGTCATCGCAATAGGTCTTGCTGTCGGCAGCCTTTGCAAGATCAATGAAACGCCCGTCCCAACTGGGCACCTGCACACCCTTATAGCCGCAATCGGCTGCCCATTTGGTGATCCCGTCCCATGTGTTGAATGGCGCGTCATCGCTTGCAAATTGCGCGAGGAACAATCCCGGTCCTTTGATCGTTTTCATGAAAGCCTCCCTGCTTGTTAGCGCAAACTATAACGATTTAGAATTGCGATGCTAGAGGGATATGCCCTGAATAATTCGGCTAGGTCGTGATCGTGGTGCTGGCACGACGCGCCTTGATATTGGCGCGCATGAATGCTGCGACAAAGATGATCGTCAGCACGAGGATCACCGTGGGCGCAGGTGCACTGTCCAGAAAGAAGCTCGCATAGACGCCCAACACGCCAGAGAAAACCGTGACGGCAACCGCAATCGGCAGCATCAAGGCAAAGCGTTTGGTGATCAAAAAAGCAATGGCCCCCGGTGCAATCAACAGGCCAATCGCAAGGATAATCCCAACGGCGGACAGCGTCGCGACAATCGTCAAGGATATCATCGCCAGCATGCCATAGTGTAGCCATCCGACGCGCAGACCAACAGCCTGCGCCTGCACCGGGTCAAACGTGTGGAGCATAAACTCCCGCCGTTTTGCGATGATGATCACTGCGACAAAGGCCGCGATGCCCCCTGCCGTCAAAAGGTCCTGCGCAGAGACACCCAGCATGTTTCCAAAGAGAATATGATCAAGGTGCAACTCGGTCGTGATCTTGCTGTAAAGCACCAGTCCAAAGCCGAACATGCCGGAGAACACGACACCCATCACCGTATCCTGTTTCACGCGGCTGTTGCCCGCCAGAAATCCGGTCGCCAGCGCACAGATCATGCCTGCCACAAAGGCGCCAATCAAAAGCGGGATGCCGATGATATATGCGACGACAACGCCTGGCAGTACCGCGTGGCTGATTGCATCGCCCATCAGAGACCACCCCTTGAGCACTAGAAAGCATGACAAAAGGCTTGTTGGGACGGCGATGATTGCCATCATCAGGAACGCGTTGTTCATGAATGCGAACTGGAAAGGAAACAAAACCGTATCGATCATGGTCGCAGCGCCTCTGCCGCGCGGCGACGGGCCGCGAAATATCCGTGTTTCGGGGCGAAAAAGAAAGCCCCGAGGAAGATCAGTGTTTGCAGGCTGACGATGATGCCGCCTGTGGCGCCGTCGATAAAGTAGCTCAGGTAGGCCCCGACAAAGCTGGTCCCTGCCCCGATGCTGACACTCAGAACCAAAAGTCGTGGAAAACGATCTGTCAGCAGATAAGCCGTAGCCCCTGGCGTGACGACCATGGCGATCACGAGAAACGCACCAACCGTTTGCAGAGCGGCAACACAGGACGCCGAAAGCAGGGTAAAAAACACAATCCGTAGAATGTCTGGCCTCAGACCGATTGATCGCGCATGATTTTCATCAAAGAACGCAACCATCAAGTCTTTCCATTTCGCCAGTAAAACGGCCAAGGTGACAAAGCCAATGATGGCCAGTTGCAGCGTATCGCCGGGAGTGATGGCAAGGATATTGCCCAGCGTGATCGTCTCGATACTGACCGATGTGGGGTTGAGCGAGACCATGAAAAGGCCCAGGCCAAAGAAAGACGTGAAGATCAGCCCAATGATCGTGTCCTCTTTCAAACCCGAGCGCTGATTGAGAAACAACATGGTGCCCGCCGCCAAGCCACCCGCAGCGAATGCGCCCAGCGCAAAGGGAAGCCCCAGGATATAGGCGCCCGCAACACCGGGCACGATCGAATGGCTCAACGCGTCACCGATCAACGACCAGCCCTTCAGCATCAGATAGGCCGACAAAAACGCACAAACCCCGCCGACAAGGGCGCTGACCCACATGGCGTTGAACATGTATGCGTAGCTGAAGGGTTCGAGCAGCACGCCCATTAGTCGACCTTTTCTTTGTCGGGTTCAGGGGCCTTTGCCGATTGTTCTTCACCATAGACGACAAACGGACGCTCATCGTCGGTAATGACCCGGATTTTCCGCGCGTCATCATCATCGTGCAAGTCTTCGCCACCAAGAACGAAGTGCCGCAGAACGCCACCAAAAGCGCGTTCAAGATTGTCATGCGTGAACGTTTCTGCCGTCAGCCCATAAGCCAGCACGGTCTGTTTCACGAGAATTGTTCTGTCACAAAACTCGGGCACCGACCCAAGGTTATGTGTTGAGACAAGGATCACCCGCCCTTCATCGCGCAAATCGCGCAAAAGCGCGATGATCGCATCTTCGGTCTGCACATCGACACCGGTAAACGGCTCGTCCAAAAGGATGACCTGCCCCTCTTGTGCCAGCGCCCGTGCAAGGAACACCCGTTTGCGTTGCCCCCCCGAAAGCTCTCCGATCTGTCGATGTCGGAACTCGGTCATATTGACCCGCGCCAGCGCATCTGTGACAGCGGCATGGTCGGCAGGTTTGGGACGGCGGAAAAACCCCATGTGCCCATAGCGGCCCATCATCACCACATCTTCGACCAAGACAGGAAACGACCAATCGACCTCTTCCGATTGCGGGACGTAAGCCACGATGTTCTTGTGCAGCGCCTGTTTGACCGGCATGCCCAGCACGGAAATCTCGCCCTGTGCTGCGGGGACAAACCCCATGATTGCCTTAAAGAGTGTCGACTTCCCGGCACCATTGACCCCAACAAGCGCCGTGATGGTGCCCGTGGGGATCTCAAAGCTTGCGTCAAGCAAAGCAGTGTGACCGTTACGGTAGGTCACAGTGACATGATGCGCGATGATGCCAGGAAGTGGGGTCATTCAGTCAGGCCTGTGGCAAGTGTTTCGGAGGTGACCCGGAGCAGATCAAGATAGGTCGGCACGGGGCCGTCTGCCTCGGTCAGGCTGTCCACGTAAAGCACACCCTTGTATTCGGCATCAGTTTCGCGCGCGACTTGTTCGGCGGGCGCCTGGCTGACGGTGCTTTCACAGAAGACTGCCGGAATGTCATTTTCACGCACCGTATCGATCACACGGCGCACCTGTTGTGGCGTGCCTTGGGCATCCGCATTGATGGGCCAGAGATAGAGTTCCTGCATCTCGAAGTCGCGCGCCAAATAGCTGAAGGCACCTTCACATGACACCAACCATCGCTGATCTGCCGGCACTGACAAAACCTGCTCTTTCAAGGGGGCGATGGTTGCCGTGATTTCAGCCTTATAGGCCTCTGCGTTGGCGGTGTAGGTCGCGGCATTGTCAGGATCATGCATGATGAAGGCATCACGGATGTTGTCGACATAGATCAACGCACTTTCGAGGCTCATCCACGCATGCGGGTTCGGCTTGCCGTCGTATGATCCCGACGAAATGCTCATCGGCTCAATGCCTTCGGTCAGAACCGCACTGGGCACATCTGACAGGTTGGCAAAGAACTGTTCAAACCAAAGCTCAAGGTTCAGCCCGTTCCAAAGGATCAGATCGGCATCCTGCGCGCGAATGATGTCACGCGGGGTCGGTTGATAGCCATGGATTTCGGCACCCGGCTTGGTAATGCTTTCAACGATGGCGGCATCCCCTGCCACGTTTTGTGCCATATCCGCGATAACCGTGAACGTCGTCACGGCCTTAAAGCGGTCATCGGCAGCGGCAGCAGTTGAAAGAGCGGCAGCGCAAACAGCGCCCAAGAGCAGTCTCGTCATATTCATGCAAGTGTCCTTTCAGAGCATGGGTGTCAATCGAAAAGATGCTTATGAGAATTATTCGCAAGTGTAAATTGAATTGCGAACCATTCGCATCTTTACACAGATTTGTGAGGAAAACGGGTGCCGCGAGCCTGACGCGACATCCATCGTGTTCACTTATTCAGCAGGTGTCGCCATTGGCATATCATCCAGCTGACGATCCGGCTTGCGCAGACACAAACGCAAAAGCGGGGGAACTGTCAGCAACGTCAGGAACGCAGACATCGACAAACCACCTACAACCACAGCACCAAGCCCTCGATAAAGCTCGGACCCTTCGCCGGGGAAAATTACCAGCGGCAGCATGCCCATGACTGACGTGAGGGTCGACATAAAGATCGGCCGGATGCGGTTGCGCGTCGCCTCTTCGATGGCAGCTACAGGCTCCATCCCCTCTTCACGCAGGTGATAGAGCGCCTGATGCACGATCAGGATTGCGTTGTTCACGACAATCCCGACGAGGATCACAAAACCAAGCAGCGTCAGCATGTCCATCGGCTGCGACTGATAAAGGTTGAGAACCGCCAACCCGCCGACACCGCCAGCGGCAGCAATAGGCACGGCGATCAGAATGACCAGCGGTAGAACAAAACTCTCAAACAGGATCGCCATCACAAGGAAGACGATGATCAGGGCGACCACCAAATTGATCTGAATGGCAGACCACGTCTGGCTCAACTGATCAGCGGTGCCCGAGACACTCAAACGCACATCGGATGGAATCCCTTGTTGTTGCAACACTTGCACAACCTCGGTTTCCAAAAGCTCGACAGCTTCCTCAAGGGGCAAGCCATCCGCCGGTCGGACCTCTAGCGTGACAGTGCGCAGACGTTCGCGGTGACGGATTTCTGTCGGTCCCGCCGTCAGAACAACGTCAGACAAGGCTGACACGGGCACGATCTGTCCGTTCGGCGTGACCACAGGATAGTTGCCTACATCCTGCGTTCGCGCCGCGGTGCTGACGTTGGGATCACCCTTCAAAACCAGATCAACGCGCTCTGCCCCGACAGTGATCTCGGCAACGCGTAGCCCGTCGTTGAAGGCATCAACGGTCGCCGCAAGCGCCGAACTGTCGAGCCCTGCGTCAGCCAACCGCAATCGGTCAGGGATCAATCGCACCTCTGGTGCGCCCAACTCCAATCCGGGGATCGGACGGAATTGATGCCCTTCGCTGCGCGGCAACAATTGTGACACTATGCCCGCCGCACGTCCGGCCGTTGCCAGAATGTCATCCAGATCCTGACCCGAGATATTCAACTCAATAGCGCGCCCGCCGCCCACGCCGCGCCCAAATAGCGATGGTTGGGTAATGAAGCCGAATGTTCCCGGTTCTGCAAAGATCGGACGGCTGAGGACCGGAATAAGGTCCCCTGCCCTTTGGCCGTCGGTGGCCGCCGCCCCTACGAAAGAGTTGCCCGGCGTTGCCACGAAAAAGAAACTGTCGATCGTCGGTGTGCCATCCTCGGTCTCAAGGGCCGGAGACGCCTCCCATAGGGGTTGGGCCACGTTTTCGATCCGCTGAGCAATGGTTTCTGTTGTCTCAAGGTTGTAGCCGGGTGGCGGAATGATCAGGCCAAAAACCAGATTGCGATTGCCTTCGGGAAGATACTCAAGCCGCGGCAGGAAAGTCCAGCTCGCGATCGCGGCCCCGCCTGCGATGGCCGCTACCATCACAATGCCGATGGTGCGAAACCGCACTGTCATGCGCACATAAGCCATGACCAACCAGCGAAACCCAGAGGCCAGATGATCGAGGCCCCAGATCCGCATCGGCTTTTTGTCATCCTTCCGCAAAAGGCGGCTGGCCAGCGCCGGGATCACCGTCACAGCGACAACCAGCGACAAGAGCACCGACACAGAAATCGCGACAGCGATATCACGGAAAAGCTGTCCCGCTTCCAGTTGCATGATCAGGATCGGCACAAAGACCAGCACAGTCGTCAGCGCCGAGACCAAGATCGCCCCCCAGACCTGCTTGGCCCCCAGATAGGCGGCTTGCCTGCGCGAGTATCCAGCCTCCCGAAGCCGGTATATATTTTCCAACACAACGATGGCTGCATCGACGATCATACCCACGGCAAAGGCGATCCCTGCAAGTGAAATGACGTTGAGAGTTCGTCCCGTCGCGGCCATCACCACAAATGTCGCCACAATGGACACAGGGATCGACAGCGACACAATCAAGACCGCCCGCGGGGACCGCAGGAACAGCATCAAGATCAACGCAGCCAAGGCGCCGCCGATGTAGATATTGTTCGTGACCAGATCAATCGCGCCTTCAATATAGATCGTCTCGTCATAGATCTGTTCCATCACAAGGCCCTGATCGGCGACGGGTCCTGCTTGCAAGTCATCCAGAACGACGCGCAGTTCTTCCATGACAGTGATCACATTGGCGCCCGCTTCGCGCACAACGTTAAAGGCCAGACCCGGTTCACCGCGGAAACGCAAACGCGCTGTGCTTTCCTTAAAGGCAAATTGCACATCGGCCACATCACTCACCCGGACACGACCGGTGCCGCCGTTCGCCGCATCAGAGCGCAAAACGACATTGCGGATTGCCTCTTCGGTATTCAGATTGCTTTCGGTGCGCACCACATAGCGGCGCTTGCCTTCGTCCACATCACCGGCTGAAATCGAGATGTTTTCGCTGCGCAGTGTTTGTACAACCTGCGGGACCGTCAGACCAAACCGGGCAAGCCGCTGGGGGTCGACGACAACCTGCAATTCGCGGCCAACGCCACCAAAGACATTCACCGCCGCGACCCCGGGGATCCGTTCAACACGGTCTTTCACGACATCTTCTAAAAAATCGCCATAGGATGGAATCGCGGTTGTATTGCCTTCTGCGGCAGTAATGAGCACCCAAGCAATCGGGCTATCATCTGCGCCAGAGGTATTCAGCGTGGGCTCATTTGCTTCGGCAGGATAGCTGCCCACACGATCCAGTCGATTGGACACCAGCAAAAGCGTCTGGCTCATATCTGTGCCTATCGCGAATTCCAGCGTGACCTCGGCCTGACCTGTGCGGGACCGCGATGTCATGATCTCAAGGCCATCAAGACCGCGCAACGTCTCTTCTTGCGGGTTGACGATCTCGCGCTCAATCTCTGACGGGGCGGCACCGGGCCATTGGGTCGAGATCACGACGATGGGCTTGCGCACGTCCGGAGCAAGCTGGATCGGAATTTGCGTCAGGGCCAGTGCACCAAACAAGACAGCCATCAAGACGGCTGCGATGACCGCAACAGGGCGATCAATGGAGAAACGGATAAAATCCATCAGTTTGTCTCCACGATGTTAGGCGCGATTGCCTGACCGGGCCGCAGGCGTTCATTGCCACGCACAACAACCAGATCGCCGGGTGCAAGGCCGCCCAGCACTTCATAGCGATCGCCCAATGGAACACCCAAAGTGACTGTCCGCGGTTGGGCTTGGCCGTCAGCCGCGACATAAACGGTCCACCCGCCCCTTGCTTGAACAAGTGCATCTTTGGGCACCGACAACACATCGCGGGCAGCGCCGATCGGAATAAGCACGTTGAGGGATTGTCCCACAGCAGCACTGGCAATGTCGGACAGACCGGGGGCGGCAAACAGAACTGCGCGGGTGCGTGTCGAGGGGTCTTCGACGGGCAGAACGGCGCGCAGGGAAAGATCCAGCTCTTCGCCGGTTTCGGTCACCGCTTTGACGACCTGTTCGGGTTGCAAATAGCTGGTGTAGCGGGCCGGCACATTGGCCTGCACTTCAAAGGCATCCGTATCAAGCAAACGCACCAGCGGCGTGCCAGCCTGAATAAAGGCGCCGGGGATCGTATCGACCGACAAGACTACGCCCGAAAACGGCGCTCGGACAGTGCTGCGCGCCAACTGGTATCGGGTTTCGGCCACCTGCGCCTCTGCTGTCTTTTCGCGGGCTTGGGCCTGCACCAGTTGCGCCCGCGCCTCAAGCACGTCTGCCTGCGCATCATCAAAGCGACCTTGGCTAAAAGAAGAACTGCCACGCAACGCCTCTATCCGGCCCAAGGCCAACTCGCTGCGATCTACGCGGGCGGCCGCAGTGGCGATACCGGCCTGTGCCTCGGCCACTTGTGCTTCGGATTGCACCAATTGGATCGACAGCAATTCGTCATTCAGGGCAATCAGCAAATCGCCCTCTGTCACGCGTGTACCCGCGAGGACCTCTACCCGTTCAACGGTGCCCGCAACCCGCGCTGCGACATCACCCTCGCGCGCGGTGATCACCTCAGCAAAGACCGGAACGGTTTCGGCCAAAGCGCGCATTTCAACCTCTTGGACCCCAACGGCAGAGGCGCGAGGCTGCGCGGTCGCGGCAGCCACCGCCCCCGCAATAAAGAGTGCTGTGACAGCGAAAAGGCGCATAGTCTGGCTCCATCAGTCCCTGAGGCAGGCAGGATGACCTGACTGCAATTTGTTTTGGTAGCTGTATTGATTACGCAAAGACCTAGCGCGCGGACCAGTTTTTCCAGAACTTGGGTTGTGCCTCTGCGTCTGAGGCATCAGCATCACACGCAACTGACCAATAAAGGAGCAGATCATGCCCAAGGGCTACATTATCGGCCATATCACAGTGAACGACCCTGAGGCCTATCAAGAGTATATCATTCGGGACACACCGATCATCGAAAGCTATGGCGGCAAGCCATTGGTGCGCGGTGGTGATGCCGTGACCATGGATGGGCCGGAGTATACGCGCCACGTCGTGTTCGAATTCCCTGATTTTGACAGCGCCAAAGCCCTTTATAATGATCCGGAATATCGTGAAGTCGCCAAAATCAGACAGGCAAACGCAGAAAGCATGATCGTGCTGGTCGAAGGCGCCTAAGGCAGTACAGCCAGCCAGAGCCAGACCGACAGGATCGAAGCGGCCGTGCCCACAAGCACCGATGAGGCTGCAACACGGCGCGCTTTGCCATAGATGTTGGCGAAGACGTAGGTGTTGATCCCCGGCGCCATCGCAGCCGTCAAGATGGCCGACCGCAAGGCCGCGTCAGACAGGTCATTCCACTGCGCCAGCCCCCAGACAATCACGGGATGCAGGATCAGTGACACGGCCACCACGTAAAGAATCGTACGCATATCGCCCTCTGGCCGGTAGCGATACAACACGCCCCCCAATCCAAAGAGTGCCGCAGGCAATGCGGCCCGCACCATCAAATCAATCGCATCGGTCATCACGCCCGGTAAGGACACGCCGCTCAGGTTCACGATCAACCCCAGCGTAATCCCGAGGATCAGCGCATTCTGGAACATCGCCTTGAGCACCTTGCCCGGCAGCGCGGCATAGCTGCTGCCGCGATTGCGCGCGATTTCCATCGCTGTGATCCCCACAGCATAACAAAAGGGCGAGTGGATCGCGATAATGGCGTAGTTGGCTTCAAGCGCGTCCATCCCATAGGCCCGTTCGGTAATCGGCAGCCCCAGCAGCAAAGAGTTCGAGAAAAGACAGCAAAAACCGATTGCGATACTGTCTTCCCAATCACGCCCGAAGAGAAAGCGCGCCCCCAAGAGGCCCGCCGCAAACCCGGCAAGCGCACCTGCGTAGAAACTGACCAGCAAGGCCACATCAAAGTTCTGCCCCAGATCAAGCGTCGAGATCGCCCGAAACAGCAAACACGGGATCGCAAACCCTTGGGTGAACTTCATCAACCCGTCCACGCCCGCGTCGCTAAAGTAGCCCCGCCATACCGCCCAATAGCCAAAGCCGATCACCAGAAAGACAGGTAGAATGACGTCGATCAATGCGCCCATCTTTGGACCTTATCTGTGGTTGCTGCCGTCACAAACGCCTCCGGCGGGAGTATTTTTGGCAAAATGATAAGACTACGCCGGCACCGTAATGGTCATGCCGTCATAGGCGGGATGGATGTGATCAGGGGTCTCTGCGGCAACTGTCGCATAATCCAGATCATTGTGCATGTTGGTCAGGATCGCCTGACGCGGGGCCACGCGGTCAATCCACGCAAGCGTCTTGGCCAGATGCGCATGTGTCGGATGCGGCTCGCGCCGCAGCGCGTCGACAATCCAGGTATCAAGCCCCTTCAGCTTTGCCCAAGCATCATCAGGGATGTCTGACACATCGGGCAAGTAGGCCACATCACCGATCCGGAAGCCCAGCGCCTCGATCCGACCGTGTGCGACTTCGAAGGGATCAAAGGTGATGGTCCCCCCTGCCCCCGCAATCGAGAACGCCCCGTCAATGTGGTTCAGATCAAGGATTGGCGGATAGGAGGACCCTTTGGGCTGCACGAAAGCGTAGCCAAACCGCCCCAGCAGGTCATTGGTGGTATCCCCATCCGCCCAGACCTGAAGCCGTTCGCGCTTGTTGAACACCACCATCCGCAGATCGTCGATCCCGTGGACGTGATCGGCATGGCTGTGGGTGTAGACCACCGCATCAAGCGTGCCGACGTCGGCATCCAGAAGCTGCTGGCGCATGTCGGGGGACGTGTCGATCAGCACGCGGGTTTTGTCCTCGCCGGATGTGCGCGTAACCAGGAGAGAACACCGTTTACGGATATTTTTGGGATTGCCCGGATCACAAGCCCCCCATTGCCCACCCAGTCGCGGCACCCCGCCAGACGACCCGCACCCAAGAATGCGGAATGAAAGCGTCTCACTCATGGTGCTGCCTTCCAGAAGAGCCGGTCGAAGTTGGCCGTCGTTTGTGCCGCAAAATCAGCAAAGCTCAGGCCGAAAACCTCGGCGCCGACTTTGGCGGTATGCGCGGTATAGGCGGGTTCATTGCGTTTGCCGCGATATGGCGGAGGGGCAAGATAGGGGCTGTCCGTTTCGACCAGAATGCGGTCGACCGGTGCGGCTGCGAAAATATCCCGCAGGTCCTGACTTTTGGGAAATGCCGCAATGCCGGACATGGACAGATAGAAACCCAGATCCAGGGCAGCCCTTGCAAGCTCTGCGCTGCTGGAAAAGCAATGCATGACACACGTGTAGGCCCCGTTTTTGTGTTCTTCGGTCAGGATGCGCGCCATGTCGTCATCGGCCGCACGGGCATGAATGATTAAAGGCAGCTTGGTTTCGCGTGCGGCTGCAATATGCACGCGCAAGGATTGCTTTTGAATTTCGGCACTTTCGGCCGTGTAATGATAATCCAACCCGCTCTCGCCGATGCCGACGAATTTGGGATGTGCGGCAAGTGCGACCAGTTCATCAACGGTGGCCAAAGGCTCGTCAGCGGCACTCATCGGGTGCGTGCCTGCTGCATAAAAGACAGGATCAAAGCTTTCGGCGATGGCGCGCACCTGCGGTTCAAGGCGCAGCTTGGTGCAGATTGTCACCATCCGCGCGACACCAGCGGCCACCGCACGATTGACCACATCGGCGCGCTCTGCGTCAAAGTCAGGGAAATCCAGATGGCAATGGCTGTCGACGATTGTCGCTTCGGTCATGACGCTGCTTTCAGGCCGCGGCGACACCTTGCGCCGTCTCTTCAATCTTGAAGATCATATCAAGGATCAAGGACGCAGGGTCAAGGTTCACTGCACGCCCATGGCGCGACCGTTCGGTCAGGTCTTGTTGCAGCTGCGCCCAGCGGCGCGCCGCCCGGTCATCGGGCGATATGCGGGCCAAGAGCCTTGCCTCATTCGGGGCGGCTTGCGTCGCGGGAGGTCCCATCAACCCTGCCCGTGCCGCGCGTGCCAGAAACAGGTCAATCAGATCAAGGGTCATGGCAAACCGTGTCTCGCCTGTTTTGCCGACGCAGGCGTCAGCAAGCCTAAGAGCACTCGGGCGGTCCAGCTGTGGCAACCTGTCAAAGGCTTTCACAAGTTCCGCATAAAGCGTCAGCCCATCGTGCTGCAACAACCGGATCGCATCGCCAGCAGACCCAGCAGCAAGCGTCGCCAGACTTTCGGAGTGATCGACGTGATGCCCTGCCTGCTCCAACGCATTTTGCAGATCAGCCGCACCAAGTCTGTGACACCGCAACGCGCGGCACCGCGACCTGATCGTTGGCAACAGTCGCGAGGGCTGGTGCGCAATCAGCAAAATCGTGGTGTTTGCGGGCGGCTCTTCGAGTTCTTTGAGGATCGCATTGGCCGCGTTGCGGTTCAGTTCATCAGCGGCATCAACAATGACCACACGCCGACCACCGTCGGCCGCCGACATATGAAAGAAGCTCTTCAGGGCGCGCACGGCCTCGACCGTGATTTCGGTTTTGAGTTTTTTGGTCTTCTCATCCCAGGGCCTGCGGATCACGGATAAACGCGGATGCGCCCCAGCCTGCAACAGCCGCGCGTCGGGGTGTTCGGGGTCAAGATCGAGCGTTGGCTCACCAAATAATCCTGCGTCCTGATCAGCCAGCAGAAAGCCTGCAATCTTCCATGCCAGCGTCGCCTTGCCGATCCCGCGCGGTCCGGTGATCAACCAGCCAGAGTGCATGCGGCCTGTGCTTGATGCCTCAAGAAAAGCTGCTTGCGCCGCGTCCTGGCCAAATAATTGGCGCGTCTCGCGCGGATGCGGCGCACCTTCGATGCGATCCGGTTCTGGGATCTCGTCCGTGCTCATGCGTAGGCAGCAATTTCAGAGGCGATCTGATCTTCGGTACGGTTTCCGTCGATCAGAACACACCGCCCGGGCTGTGACTGCGCAAGAGACAGAAACCCGTGGCGCAGCGTTTCCTGAAAACCAAGGCCAAAATCTTCGAAACGGTCCTCACCAGAACCGCGGGCAAGGCCCCGTTTCAGGGCGATCTCGGGGTCCATGTCGATGATAAAGGTCAGGTCCGGTTCACGCCCGATCATCAGCTCATGCAAGCGATCAACAATGCCGCGCAGATCGCCGCGCGTGGCCCCTTGGTAGACGCGTGTGCTATCGGCGAAACGATCCGACACAACGGTTTTGCCAGCCGCGAGGGCCGGCTGGATAGTTTTTTCCAGATGATCACGACGGGCGGCTGTGAAAAGCAAAATCTCGGTTTCTGCGGACCATCGGTCAGGGTCGCCGGTCAAGAGCAATTGACGGATTTCCTCTGCGCCACTGCTGCCACCGGGTTCACGGGTCAGAACGACCTCTTTGCCCTGCTCTTGTAGCAAAGCCGCAAAGCGACGGGCTTGGGTGGACTTCCCAGACCCGTCGATGCCCTCGAACGTCATAAAGCGATGTTGGCTCATGCACCCTCTTGGGCAGCATCCTGCCCTGCCGGTCCGAACTTCTGCCAAAGCACCAGAGCCGCGGTGCGCAAGCGTGTGCCAACCCCCCCCCGTGGCACATCGGCGTCCGCCACAAGCGGAATGCGCTGTTCGGGTAGCTCGTCAAAAGAAATAACCAGTTCGCCCAGTTGCTGACCTGCCGAAATGGGTGCTTCAATCGGGCCGGTATAGACGACTTCAGCCTTGATCCCGTCCTGGTTCAGCACAGGCACCAGAAGATTGAGATCTTCAGCCACTGTCATCCCTACCAAGGGTGCCGCCCCCATCCAGACATCTGCGGTCGCAATTTGCGTGCCCGCTTCGGCGACCTGTTCTTGGGCAAACTGCCGGAATGCCCAGTTGATGATTTTCACTGACTCCTCGGCACGGGCCTGCACAGTGTCCAGTCCGGTGATCACCCAGATGATCCGGCGGTCGCCCTGCTTGGCCGAACCAACAAGGCCGTAACCCGCCTCTTGGGTGTGACCGGTCTTGAGGCCATCTGCCCCAAGGCCCATGGCAAGAACAGGGTTGCGGTTGCGCGAATTGGACGGGACCCGCCCGTCAAAGGGAAACTCTTCTTCTGCGAACAGCGGATAGAATGTCGGGAAATCCGTGATCAGACGGTTTGCCAGAATGCCGAGATCCTCCATGGACATGCGATGCCCCAAGGCGGGCCAACCGCTCGAATTCACAAATGTGGAATTCATCATCCCCATCTGTCGCGCCCGCTCGGTCATCATGCGCGCAAATCCGGCCTCTGTCCCATCGGGTGAAAGGGCTTCGGCCAAAACAACACTCGCGTCATTGCCGGACTGGATGATCACACCGCGCACCAGATCCTCGACCCGCACACGGTCGGTCGTGTCCAGAAACATCGACGAGCCGCCAAAGCTGGCTGCATGCGAAGAAACGGCCAGTTCCTCGTCCAACAGCAAGCGGCCATCTGCAATCGCCTCAAACGCCATATAGACGGTCATCAATTTCGACATCGAGGCAGGCGGCAGCGGCTCTTGGGCGTTTTTGGACAAAAGCACCGTGCCAGTGGACTGGTCATAGACATATGCGGCTGTGGCATTTGTCTCGAAGGCGTGCGCCAGCGCGGGCAGCATCGCAACCACTGCCGCCAAAAGCCACTGGCGAAGACGTGTCATAGGCATGAAGAATCCCCCTTTCGGCAACTGCTATTGTCCAGCGTCAAGAATGAAAGCGTCAACAAAGCCCAAACCTTTGAGCGTCGCAAGACCGGCGTCAGGATCAAGTGGCCCTGCAACCACCCGCCAAACAGACTGTCCACCCATCGTTTCCGTCAGGACTTCTGCGCCGAGACCGGCTTCGACGATACGCGCCGCAGCAGCATTGGCGTTCCGCTCATTGCTGAACACACCGATCTGGGCCTGCGCGGTTCCGGCCACCGATGCGGGAGCTTCAAAGACGGCAGATACGTCTACGGTGTCTGCCTCTGTGGCCTCTTCCACAGGCGTTGCTGGGGTATCATCTGCCTGAGCGGCCGTGGCTGCGAGGGCGGCGGTTGCTGCGGCGGCAAGTGTAGCAGCAGCAGTGGTCGCGTCGGCCGTATCTTCCACCGTTTCAGCGGCGGCAGGGGCTACCGCGACGGCTGCGGCTGCGACGCCATCAGTCGCGCTGGCAGATTCGGGGGTGACGGGATCAAGCGGAGCCGCCTCAACGTTCACGGGCGCCTCAAGACTTGCGACGACCGGGTTTTCAGCGGCGGGGACTGCGACCTCGACCTCTTCGCGACGCAGCGCCACAATGGCAAGCTGCACCGGAGCACCTGCCAAAACGCCAAGGGCATCCGCTGCATCCGATGACACCTGAACAATCGGGCCGGGATTATTGCGTTCGCGCCGGAACAAAGCGCCGATGATCTCCTGGCCATTTTCTGTATTGCGGATCAACACCCGTTCAGGGTCCTGCACATCCGGGTGGGCCACCCAGACGCCGCCAAGTGACGGGCGACCATCCCACAAAGCGCGGTCTGTCGTCTCAAAAATATCCGGGCGCTCAACGTCACGCTCCTCTGAGCGGACCTGACCTGGTGCATTGGCAGGGAGAGGCTCGGCAGTTTCTGTCGCCGCAGGAGCGGTCGGTAAGGAAAACTGTCCGTTCTCATCGCATGCCATGAGTGTAAGGCTCGCGACACAAGCCAATCCAAGCGCGCCTAACCTCGACCGCGAAGTGTTCATTTCCATCTGGTTCGCCCCTCTTTGCAACGCCCTATTTCTTGCGGCGCACGCCACCTTTATCTGGTAGCTTGTCTGCTCGATCCCTTTGCAACGCAGGCCAAACATGACCCACTGTCTACACAAGAGCAACGATAGCGGTGATCGGCAAGCATTGGAAGGCCGACAGCTATCACAATGGCGGAATTCCCCAATTGTGCGAAGCTGCTTTTCGAATCAATTCGGACCAGCTAACAGTCAGCCTGTCGGAGGAGTGGCAGAGTGGTTGAATGCACCGGTCTTGAAAACCGACGTAGGTGAAAGTCTACCGTGGGTTCGAATCCCACCTCCTCCGCCATCATCCCAAGGCACATAATGTTAAGTCCGCTCTGACAGCGCGGGCGCGGCCTGCGGGTGGTGGACAGCGCCTCAATACGGTGAATGTTCCGGCTTCTAGTGGCCCGTTTTCACTGCTAGCGTCTGCTGGATATGTCGCACGAACCATCAGCCGCGTTTTCTACTGTTTCAGGTCAGTTCATCGACGACTGGCTGGTTGGCCTGCAATCTCTTTGCAGTCGGGAACACTATCACTCTTTGCTGGAACGCTCCGATCTGGCCATGGGCGGTCATGGCCCGCAAGAACGGGTGACGCTGGATCAGATTGTGCGCCTATACAAATTGGCAGCCGTTGAAACCGGCGACGAAATGATGGGCCTTTGGTCAAGACCGATCCGCCCCCGCGCGCTCCAGCATCTTCTGACATCGGTCCGTGAGTCGACCTCCCTGTCATCGGCGCTTTATCGGTTTTCGACATTCTGGAACCTTTTGCTGGATGACCATCAGTTTCAGTTGATTGATCACGGCGAGACGCGTGGCCTGTGCCTGATCGCCCAACCGAATGCGACTGTCCAACGCTTTGGGCATATGCTGATCTTGAAACTCGCGCATGGCATTCTGTCGTGGTTGGCCCGACATGAAGTTCCGCTGAGCCGCGTTGACTTTTCCTTCGAACGCCCCGCATTTCATGCGGACTACGCTTTGATCTTTCCTGCCCCAGTCCGGTTTTCAGCAAATGCCACGGCGATGCATTTTGAGCATGCGTCACTGGGCCCAGTGCAGATCCGCAGCACCGGTGATCTTGATCAATTTCTGGAGAATGCGCCGCGTGATTGGATATTTACACGCTCACAAGAACACACACAGTCGTTGCGCGTGCGTGCCTATCTTAGCCAAACACCATGGGAAGCCGCCGATCTCAACGGTGCTGCCCGCGCCCTTCACATGACGCCGCGAACCCTGATCCGGAAACTCCATGCGGACGGGACATCGTTTCAGGTCATCAAAGACGGCCTGCGGCGCGACATGGCCATTCGTCGCCTGCAAATTGGTGACGCAAGTATCGAAGCCGTTGCGCAAGAGGTGGGTTTTGCCTCCGCTGCGAGTTTCCACAAAGCCTTTCACAGATGGACCGGCACAACACCCAGTGCCTATCGATGGCGGCAAGGCTCTTCCCGCTAGATTTGTCATTTTTGGACAATCGTCTGTCATCACATGCAATGGCAGCACCAAAATTGACCAGCTAATCTAAGACCAACTAGACCACAGAGCAACGCCGAAGCTGAACTCGCCCGCGCATTTTGGCGAGATCGGACAGGCGCGCACCCATGAAAGGACCGCTGACATGCCGACCAAACTCGACACACTTCTTGACGCTGCCAAAGACCACGCCCAATACATCATCGCGCCTCAGGTCGATGCATGGAATGCAAAGAAATCATGGCCGCGCGACGCGTCAGACGCAGCGGGTGCAAACGGGCTTACTGGGCTCTACGCGCCCGAGGAATGGGGTGGTCAGGGTTTGCCACTGTCCGAAGGCATTCAGATTTATGAACAGCTTGGTGCAGGTGATGGGGCCTATGCCTTTGCGCTGTCGATGCACAATATCTGCACCTTCGCAGGCTGCGGCTACGGCACGGATGCTTTCAAAGAAGCCTGGGCCCGTGACCTGACATCGGGACGCAAACTGGCAAACTTCGCTTTGACCGAACCACAATCGGGGTCTGACCCGATGCAAATGTACACCCGTGCGACGATCAATGGTGACGGCACATGGACGATCAACGGGTCCAAAGCTTGGGTCAGTCTGGCAACCGAAGCTGATATCTATTTCACTGTCGTCAAAACCAGCGATGCCCCCGGTCACAAGGATATGGCCATGATCGCGATCCCGGCAGATGCGGCAGGGATCAGCTTTGGCCCGCTCTACGAGACACCGTCGTACAACTTTCTGCCCATGTCCGAGATGTATCTCGACAATGTTGTCGTCAGTGAAGACAACATCATTCTGCCTGTCGGTCAGGGGCTGCAAGGGTCGTTGATGGCGATCGATATTGCGCGTGTTTCTATTGCGTCAGGGTGCTGTGGGTTGATGCAATCTGCACTTGATACGGCGTTGTCATATTCCAAGAACCGCAAGATGTTTGGCGGCAAGAATATCGAACTTGATGGCATCCAATGGATGCTGGGCGAAGTGGCCACTGACCTTGAAGCGTCCCGCCTGCTTTATAAAAAAGCGGCTGAAGCGCTGGGAACACCCGAAGGGCCTTTGATGGCCGCACATGCCAAACGCTTTGTCCCCGATGCCGCGGTGAAGGCCGCCAACACCTGTACGCAAGTTCTGGGCGGCATGGGGTTGCTCCAGCCATATGGGTTGGACCGCCTGTCGCGTCTGGCGCAAATGCTGCGGATCGTCGACGGCACGACCGAAATCAGCCGCGTTGTCATCGGGCGGGCGCTGCAAAAGCGAGCGGCGAGCTTGCCTGACCTTGCCGTTCCCAAAGGTTATGGTGAAGCGGATCGCAAAGAAGGGTCGCTTGCAGCCGAGTGATCGGCATTCAGGGTAACGTTTACGCGCGCCCTTCCCGCCCCCGCAGCCCATGCCAACTTGATTGGCAAAGGTTGTGGGGCGCACGCATTGGTGACTTGCCAGACACCAATGCTCCGCTAGCTGGCTAG
Organism: uncultured Loktanella sp.; assembly: GCA_964385035.1. GTDB lineage: Bacteria > Pseudomonadota > Alphaproteobacteria > Rhodobacterales > Rhodobacteraceae > Yoonia. The sequence goes on along the minus strand of CAYLMZ010000006.1, from coordinate 12,575 downwards.
GCAAGGCGGAGACGAACATGAGTGAACCACCCAGCTTTGGACGGGCCGTTGCGGTGCCGAAACAACGTGCATGGCGCGCCGCACGTCTGGGCGGCATGGCGTTGAATGTTGCGGGCAATGTCGCTGCAAAACGGGCCCAAGGGGTGTTGCGCGGCGAAAAACCAACCATGCGCGATCTGATCATGACCCCTGCCAATATCGGGAGGATCACCAACGAGCTTGCCCGTATGCGTGGTGCAGCGATGAAGCTGGGGCAGCTGGTTTCGATGGATGCGGGTGACATCCTGCCGCCTGAACTGTCGCAGATCATGGCCCGCCTCAGGGCCGAAGCGGACTACATGCCGCCTTCCCAACTCAAGAAAGTCCTGACAGCTGCTTGGGGGCCAGATTGGCTCAGGGGGTTCAAACACTTCAACGTCCGCCCCATCGCTGCAGCGTCCATCGGGCAAGTGCATCGCGCCACGCTGCGTGACGGTCAAGATGTGGCGATCAAGGTGCAATATCCCGGTGTGGCGCAATCCATCGACAGCGACGTGGCCAATGTCGCCACCCTCATCAAACTGTCCGGACTGATCCCCAAGGGCTTTGAAATCGACCCCTATGTCGAGGAAGCGCGCAAACAACTGCATGAAGAAACCGACTATCTGGCAGAGTCCGCTCATCTGGCAACTTTCCGGGGATTGCTGGCTGGGTCAGACCGCTATGACCTGCCCCAGACCTTTGACGCCCTGACCACCCCAACAGTGCTGACCATGTCATTCATTGAAAGTGTCCCGCTTGAGGCGGCGGCCGCACTGGATCAACAGCGCAGAAACCAGATCGCGACAGATCTTATTGATCTGGTGATGCGCGAACTCTTTGAATTCGGCCTTGTCCAGTCCGATCCGAACTTCGCCAATTTCCGCTACAACCCAAAGTCGGAACGCTTGGTGTTGCTGGACTTTGGGGCCACCCGCAAAGTGGATCAGACAATCACCGCCGCCTACCGCGATATGATCGTTGCGGGATTACAAAACCAAACGCAGGCCTTGCACGATGCCGCAGCAAGGCTGGGCGTCTGGGACACGTCGACAGCGCCGGACCATGTGGTGCAACTGGCCCATATGATCAACCTCGTGTTTGCCTCTATCCGGCAAGACGACATTTATGATTTTGCCGACACAAGCCTCAGTCAAAGCATGCAGGCCGAAGGTGTCAAGCTCGCAGAAAGCGGGTTTATTCCCCCGCCCACCCCGATTGATGTGCTTTTTGTGCAGCGCAAACTGGCTGGCGTTTTCCTGATTGCTGCAAACCTCAAGGCACAAGTGCCATTGCATCGGGCATTGTGGGACAGGCTTGATAGTTATAGCGACGCCTGACCATCTTTGCGCTTTGTGCGCAAATTGGGGACCGCATAGGGCACAGATTTCCGGTATTGGGCAAACCTTGGCCCATAGCGCTGCGCAAAGCGTTTTTCCTTCAGGCGCGGTGCCCAAAGGCAATAGGCCGTCAGGACCACCGCAAGGGCCAATTGATCAGGCGTCCAGACGGGCACAGTCCACAAGGTCAGGGCAAAGGACACATAGATCGGCTGGCGGATCAGCCGAAACAGGCCCGTTGTCGGCATATCGGGGAAGACAGGCTTTATGTTCTTGGCCAGCGACATCCACCCCAAAGCGCCCGACTGCACTTCTGCCCCCGCATCATAGCTCGCTTTGATCAACAGCAGCCATGCCGCCGCGTAAGCTGCGCACAGCACACCAAAGGCCACACCGTCTGCGCGCCACCAGACAACACCGCTGGGGGTCCAGAAAGCAAAGAGGACGAACAACTGCACCGAAGCCACAATTGCGAAGGTCGTTGTGCTCAGCGTCCCGGCCACATCTTTTGGGGCAAACCATCGCAACGCAGAGCGGCCCCGCGCGCTCAGCAACAGCGAATGCAAGATTGGAAACTGTAGTACCAACAGGGCATTGGCAAGGTATGCCCAAGGATGGGGAATACGCCCGAAGCTTTCGCTCATGCCAAAGAACATCGCGATGATCATCGCACCAACGGCCAACGCAAATGCAAGGTGGCAGACGATACCATAGGCATAAGCCAACAGTATCCGTCGCCGTCCCGGTGGCGGGGCCAAGGCACCCAGCACCAGACGGATGAGCACCATGTATTTTGGAGCCTGTCTTTGATCCATGCCAGCAAGGTAGTGCCCCTGATCGGCTGTCCATCGCCAATGACGAAACGTCGCAAGGCGGTTGAGGAACCCGTCAGTCACAAACCTGAGACATTCTGTCCTAACTTTCTGATAAAAAACCGTGGCGACTGGTGTCTGCCCATAAAATTGGCAAATACTTGCGGGCAGAAGCCAGGGGAGAGTTCAATTTATGGTCGATCTTTGGGACGGCCTGACGCAAGCGTTCTGGCTTGTCATTTCTGTGGATACAGAACTTGCCGATATCGCCATCAGGTCGCTTTATGTGACGCTGAGCGCCTTGGTTATTGCCTGCGCTCTGGCCTATCCGCTTGCGGCTCTACTGGCCGTGCGCCGGTTTCGGGCGCGCCGGACGGTCATTGCACTGCTGAATGCCCTCATGGGGTTGCCGCCGGTGGTGGTTGGCCTGATCGTTTACCTGTTGCTGTCACGGTCAGGGCCGTTTGGAGTGTTGGGGCTGCTCTTTACACCGACTGCCATGATCATTGCACAGGTCATCATCATGGTGCCCCTGATTGCGAGCATCGCACATCAATCATTGCGTGACCTCTGGCAGGAATATCATGACCTGCTGATTTCGATAAACGTCACCCAGACCCAGAAAGTACGGACACTGCTGTGGGATGCGCGCCGCGCATTGCTGACAGCAGCGCTTGCAGGTTTTGGGCGCGGCATCGGCGAGGTCGGCGCGATCATGATTGTGGGCGGCAACATCGACAACGTGACCCGCGTGCTGACCACCGCGATTGCGCTGGAAACCGGCAAGGGGGAATTCGCGCTGGCCTTGGCACTTGGCTTTATTCTGATCGGGTTGACGATTGCGGTGAACCTTCTCATCCACTGGCTGGGACAAACCGAACGGGAGGGGCGTTGGTGAGCAATCTCTTTCCCCTTGTGGTCAACTCCGCAGAGGCACGCAGGCGCGGCAAACGGTTGATTGGCCCCATTGACCTGACGCTCGAAAGCACAGGTCTTACTGTGGTCATCGGCCCCAACGGGTCTGGCAAGACAACCTTGCTGAACCTGCTACACGGCACGGTCCGTCTGGCGCGTGGCCATGTCCAGTGGCAAGTGAGCCAAGAGGATGCGCGCCGCCTACAGTCCTTTGTCTTTCAGCGCCCGATCATGCTGCGGCGGTCAGTGCTGGATAATCTGGCCTATCCGCTTGTGATCCGTGGACAAACCAAGCGTGAGGCACGGTCAGCCGCGGCCCTTTGGGCAAAACGCGTGGGTCTGGACCAGATGCAAGACCGCACAGCCACCAGCCTTTCAGGCGGAGAACAGCAAAAGCTGGCTTTGGCGCGGGCGCTGATCACGGAACCGGCGGTGCTGTTTCTTGACGAACCATGTGCAGCGCTCGACGGGCGGGCGACCCGCGAAATTGAAACCCTGCTGCTGGAACAGAAAGCCGCAGGGACAAGAATAATCATGTCGACGCATGATATGGGTCAAGCACGGCGGCTGGCGGATGAGATAGTCTTTCTGCGCGGCGGTCAGATCGGAGAAACCGGTCCCGCTGACCAGTTTTTTGCCCAACCCGCGACGCCAGCGGCGCACGCCTTTTTGAACGGAGACATTGTCGAATGAAGAAACCCCTCGCTTTTGTCCTTGGTCTGCTGTGGACCACACCGGTTGCAGCTGAAGACACCATGCGCATGGCAGTGACGACATCTTTTCATAATTCCGGGCTGGCTGATGTGTTGCTGCCCGAAATCCAAAACGATC
>CAYLMZ010000006.1:0-8559 GCA_964385035.1 uncultured Loktanella sp. | reverse complement strand
GCCGCAGAAGAAGCCTTTGTCGCCGCAGGCTATGGCACACACCGCCGCGAGGTGATGTACAACGACTTTGTCCTGATCGGCCCCGCAACTGATCCGGCCACCACAGCAGAGGCAGGTGACGTAGGCGCTGCGCTGACCAGTGTTGCCACTGCCCAAGCAGCCTTTGTCAGTCGCGGCGATGACAGCGGGACGCACCGCAAAGAGCTGAGCCTCTGGATGGATGCCGGCTTCGATGCAGACAGCTTTGGCCCGTGGTATCGCGCCGTTGGGGCTGGCATGGGCGCTGCACTGAATACGGCGGCAGACATGAACGCCTATATCCTTTCGGACCGCGCAAGCTGGCTCAATTTCGGGAACAAAGGCGATCTGGCGTTGTTGTTCTCGGGCGATCCGGTCCTGTTCAACCAATATGCCTATCTTCCGGTGAACCCAAGTTTGCACCCCCACGTCCGACATGATGCAGCGCTTGCTTTGGAAGACTGGCTGACAAGCCCTCGCGCCGCTGAGCTGATCAATGGCTATACCATTGGTGGCGAGACACTTTTTGTTTTCAACGCATCACCAGAAGGCTGACGAAGTAGGGTGCCTACACTGACCCGGACGGCCGTCTGGGTCGCCATGCCATTTTCATGTAGGTGTCGCCCCGCCGCAATTCATCCAGCATCTGTTCAATGCGTTTTGCGCGCGTTGCCTCCCGCTTGGCGCCAGCACACCACCCAAGATAGTCGTTGCGCTGATACCACGGAGGCGCATCATAAGCGTCTCGCAGCCCCGCGCGTGCCGGGCATCCGGCGATATCTTCGGGCATAGGGTTGGCGGGGCGCTTCATCACAAACCGATCCTAGCAGAACCGGTCATTGAGGTTAACAAAGGCTTGCCGCAACGGTCGTTTTCCCCGTGGGGAAGGTCACTCGTCAAGCGATCCATGCACGGCAAATTGCGTCAGGTCTGCTGCCTGTGGTGCAATGGTGCGATAGGCCTCGCGCACGCCTGCTGGCGTCAACTCGCGCGTCACCGTCAACAGGGTGCCTTGTTCGTGATCTTCGCACAATTCAGCCATTTGGGCGATCTCGGCTTCGGCAACAGGCAAGGCCGCCTCGAGCGACGGTGCATTGTAGTAGGTGACAAAATGCTGGGCGAGTGATTGGGTTAATCCGACCCGTTCCGTGTCCGATATGGGCATCACCGCAACAAAGGTCACGCGACCACCTGTCTCCAGCCCAAACCATCCGTTTGCAAAGGCCTGCCGCGCCTTACCGACCAGATCACCTTCGGCCCAGTTGGAAAACTCAAACCCGCCCGAGATGCAATACTCGCCGGTTTGTGCGGGGTTCGCGAAAACACGTTGGTCGCTTTCGTCGAAGTGGGTTGCGATGGCGAGGTTCATGCAAACGTTTCCAGCAAATGCGTCAGAGGGATCAGATGGGTCTGGCCGTGATCGTCTTTCAAGAGCATCCCGAAATCCTCATCAATCCCCATGAAGACCCCATTTATATCTGCAACAGAGGTGACTTCTCCGATACCATGCGACAGTCCACGCCATTCGGCATGCACCGCACGTGGTCCGTCAGTTTCCCAGCGGTTGATCCAATGTAATGTGTGGCGTGCCCAGCTTTCGATCAATTGATCAGGCAACACATCAGCGCACCCTTCAGCGGCAAGGACTGTGCGATCAGGCGTGTGTCCCATCTCGTCACTGTCGGGCAAGAATGGCACCCTAAAGCCGACAACGATCCAATCGGGCACTGCACTCGGATCGGCAGTTGCGGCGGCAACCTCAAACGTCCCGCAAGACGCGCCGTTCACCCGCACACCGCCAAGCCATTCCAGATGAACCGACACCTCTGGCGGGGCAATCGCCCCCAGTGCATTCTGGAATCCGACCGCCGCAAGCGGCAGCATCGCCATCGCTTTGGACAGCGGGACCTCAGGCGCGAGGATCAAGGCGGCCTCGATCACATCAGCGCCGGTACTGTAGACAATAAGCCCCGCATCACATCCCAATGTGGCTTGGCGCACCGCTTCGGCAAAGGCCTCCTCAGACACGGGTTGCCCTTGCATCATCGGGGGAAACGTCAAGCTCATTTGCGCAAACCTTCTGCCAGTGCACGCGCAACCTGATAGAAGGCGGCTGCCTGCGGCCCGTCTGGGTTGCTTACCGTAATCGGCGCGCCGCCGTCGGCTGCAAGCCTGACAGCCAGATCAAGCGGCACCTCTGCAAGCAAGGGCACATCGAGTTTTTTGGCTTCCGCCGCGACGCCGCCATGCCCGAACACATGTTCCTCGTGGCCGCAGTTTGAACAGATATGCGTGCTCATGTTTTCGATCATCCCCAGGATCGGCACGCCCAGCTGCTGAAACATGTCGATCCCCTTGCGTGCATCAAGAAGCGCCACATCCTGCGGGGTCGAGACGATCACCGCCCCATCCACCGTTGCTTTCTGGGCCAACGTCATCTGCACATCACCAGTCCCTGGCGGCAAATCCACCAGCAACACATCAAGCGCACCCCATTGGACCTGCATCATCATCTGCTGCAACGCGCCCATCAGCATGGGGCCGCGCCAAACGACCGCTTGATCGTCATTGGTCATCAAGCCAATGGACATCATAGTCACACCATGGTTGCGCAGCGGCAGGATCGTTTTGCCGTCAGGCGAGGCAGGCCGCCCCGATACGCCCAGCATTCGCGGCTGCGAAGGACCGTAAACATCCGCATCCAGCACCCCGACCTTCAGCCCCATTTGGGCCAAGGCACAGGCAAGGTTTGCGGTGACGGTCGATTTGCCAACGCCGCCTTTGCCTGACGCGATCGCGATGATGCTTTTCACACCGGGGATCGCCTCTGGCCCTTTGGCTTCGGTCTTTTGTGGCTTGAGGTCCGGCGGTGCCGCAGGGCTGCTATGGCCTGTCATGACGATCGAGACTGTTTCCACACCGTCCAAAGCCGCAAGGGCGGCCTCTGCTGCGGCTTTCACAGGCTGGTATGCCTCTGCCTGACTGCCCGGGATTTCCAGCACAAACCGCACGGTGCCTGCATCAACGTTCAGGGCGCGCATAGCCCCGCTGGAAACGATATCGCCGCCCGCAGGATCAGAAATTGTTTTCAGGCAGTCAAGCGCTGCCTCGCGTGTGATACTCAAGAGGCGTCGCGCCCCGTGATACTGCCCGTCACCTCATGGGTCATCTCCAGCCCGTCAATGGTGATCACAGCTTTGACGGCATAGTCCTGACCGGATTTGCCCCCCTGCCGCATGGCCTCTTCGATGGCCTGCTGCGAGGTCACACCGACCTGCTTGAGGAATTTCCGCATCGACATGTTGAAATCGTCATCGCTCATGGCTGAGCCCTCCCTGTTCGCTGGATTAATTCTATCAGTGATCCCGCCGCGCTGACAAATAATCATCCGTGGTGCGTGGACGTGGCTTTTGGCCTCCGCTGAGGGGTTGGTCCTCACTGTGCATCTGATGGGCGACACGGCAGTCGTCGCACATCTGGATCATCGCAAGCCGGTCACTGCCTTCAAACATAGAATGGCCCGCCAGCTTTTCGGTGATCCGGTCGATCGTCTTCTTGGAGCCGAAAAGCGTATTGCATGAAATGCAGGCGAAGGGCTCTTCCTCGTTCAGGACGCGCTGGTTCAAAGCCGCTTCGGTCAGATCCATCTGCGGAGCAAGCGTGATGGCCTTTTCGGGACAGATCGTAGCGCAGATCCCGCACTGCAAACAGGCATCTTCCTGAAACCTGAGTTGCGGTTTGTCAGGGTTGTCCCCCAGCGCGCCAGAGGGGCAAAGCGATACGCAAGACAGGCAAAGTGTGCAGCTGTCAGTATCAACGACGATTGCTCCATAAGGTGCCCCGTCGGGCAAAACCAGCGTTTCGGCCTCTGCGTTCAGGGCTTGTGCGGCAACCCGTGCAATTTGACGCCGGCTTCCCATGGGCCGAACGGGTGAGTGCGTCGCCGGTGTGGCAGAAACAGCAAATGCTGCGGGCAGGTCTTCTGGGTCGGCCACATCAAGGACGCGGATCGATGTCGTGCCCGCAAGCGCTGATGCCAAGGCAACCTGCGCCGTTATGGCGTCGTGATCTGCATTTGGGCCCGGCAACAAGCTGACTTCGGCAAATCCAGCGCCAGCGGCAGCGACGATTTCAGCATGACCGAATGCGCTGATCGCATCCAGATGCATTGGGATAACTTCGGCAGGTAAGCCATTGAAATAACGCCTCGCAAGACGGATGACCTCTGCCCCATGAGCATCGTGGACCAGCAAGCGTGGCGCGGGTTCTCCGGTGGACAGCATGACCTGCGCCATTGATTGCACGCGCCGGATTGTCTGGGCTGTCGGAGGCGCATCATAGCGGATGGCCTCAGATGGACATGCGGCCGCACAAGCGCCGCAGCCTGCGCAAATCATGGGATCAATCGTCACATGGTCCCCGGCTGGCGAAATCGCCCCCGTCGGACAAAGATCGAGACAGCGCGTGCACCCTGTCTGCCCTGCGCGCGCATGCGCACAAAGCAGGGCTTCGGTCTGGACATAGAGCGGTTTTTCAAAGGTTCCGATCAGATGGGATGCCGCCAGAATAGCGGCCGCAACCGCGGGGGGATGTGCAGGATCGGCGCGCAGATACCCCTCGCGCTTTTCATGTGCTGGAAAGAGTGGCGTGCCCCCTGTCAGGTCCAAAATGATATCACAGACGGACTGTCCACCATCGCGCGGCGTGGAATACACTGGTGCCTCAGCTGCATCGGGCTGGCGCATCTGCAATCCATCTATGGTGATATCAAAACCACCCAAAGCCCCGGAGGCTTTGCGGAGCCTCCCGACAATCACATCAACATCTTGCAGTTCAGGCGCATCCTCTGCGCGGTCAACCAGCAAAGAGACGCTCAGATACGGGGCCAACTGGGTTGCGGCCTGCGTTGCAACATCAGCAGGCCCAAGGATCAGACACATCCCTTCTGAGATGACATCAACAGTTTTTGCGGGGGTTGCAGGGTGGCTCGCGTCGTTGATGAGCGCCGCAAGCTTTACGAGCGGTGCCGGGGCTGTCCCGGACCAACCAGCCGCAGCCCGCAGATCAAATACATCAGGGGCGTCCACGCCGCTATCATAGGCACGGCTGGCAAAATCATCAGCGTTCCCAGAGCAGCAAATGACGGGCGCAGCATCGTCGGCAGAAAGCGCCAGTGGCGCGCACATCATCTTGGTGGCTGCGGCGATGTTGTGCGGCGATATCTGATCGAGGGATTTCACCTCCTCCGGGGCCAGTCCGACACATTGGCAGATCACAAAGTTTTCAGCCATGTCATCCCTTCTCACCTGATCAAAGGCGCGGAGTGCGCGCCGATTTCGCGTGTTTTCACCTTAACCACACAGTCCCAAAGCCAACAATTCCATAGGGGTGCGGCGGAACCGCCCACATGGGTGCTGAATTTTTGAACCGAAAAAACATAGTGTTTTTATCGGATTACAGGTTTCCCGAACCTTTTCAGAACGTTGTATGCAGTTGTGCGCGAATTGTCGCGAAGAGCAAAATGACACTGCGTCAAGTGTCTTCACATACTATTGTATACCAAGAAGGGATTCCTCGATGACGGACCTGTCCGCACGCAAATCCTGCTCGCTCCCCTTGGGGGTTGTAATGCAGAAACGACCCGGTGTGACACCATGGGCAAAGTGGATTTGGTCTGCCCGCGCTGTTCTTCCCGGTGCTGCCCCCGCCCAATGGTCCGAGATGCGCCGCGAAGGTGAAACGATCGAATATCACGCTGGCACGCTTGATCTGGTGCTTCACGCCACTGACACCGAAGCCTACCTGCACGGGCTGCATGCACGTGACCCGTCAGTCTATGTCATCATGCGCGAATGCACCGGTGCGGCACCACTGGAATTGGTGCTGGTGACAGTTTCACCCTATGAGGCACAGGACTACGCCGACAGTGGTGAAGAAATCATCGAGAAAGTTCCGATGCCTGTCGCTGTCCGCGCGCTGGTTGAGGATTTTATTGCAGCACACCACCGTGAAGAAACCTTCAAAAAACGCAAACGAGACAAGAAAAGAATTGATCTTGTGCAAGACGGGATCGGTGACGGGCGTGTGACGAAAGACGCCGATGTCTATGCCTCTCCCCAAAAGCTGCGGGAGCGGCTGCAATGACCGATCTGGATTTCTGGGCACGCCGCAAACGCGGCGTCGAAGCCGAAGCCGCAGATGAGGCGCGCGCGACCGCCCAAGCGGAAATCGCAGCACAGGAAGTCGCGCAAGAGGATATGTCGGACGAAGACATCCTTGCCATCCATGACTTGCCTGTGCCCGAAGACATCGAGACCGCCGAAGACGTGCGTCATTTTCTGGGCAAGGCGGTGCCTCAACGCCTGAAAACCCGTGCCTTGCGTCAGCTTTGGCGCTTGAACCCCGCTTTGGCCAATCTTGATGGGCTGGTTGACTACGGGGAAGACTATACGGACGCGGCAACGGTCGTTGAGAACCTGCAAACCGCCTATCAGGTGGGTAAGGGTATGTTGCGCGCCCTCACTGAAAGCACCCCTGATCCCGAGGATCTGGACCATGCTGAAGAACCTGTATCGGACATTGTCGCAGACGCCGCACCTGAGGCCGATGATATCACACCGCCTGCACCTGCCATGATCCAGATCAAGGAACAGCAGGCCGAAACAGTTGATGAAGATCAAACTGTAGCCAACACACCCCGCCGCTTCATGCGGTTTAGTTTCGATCAATCAAGCGACCAGGGAGCCGCATGACCGTGAACGCAGATATCGCGCTTGCGCCGGAAGACCGCCAAAGGGCGGACCTCTATAATTTTCTAGGTGTTCTTCTGGCCTCTCCGCCCGATGAACTGCTTCTTGCACAGGTCAATGGCCTGACTGGGGATGAAACACCATTGGGTGAGGCGATCACGACATTGGCCCGCGTTGCCAAGGTGACCAAGCCCAAAATGGCGGCACGCGAATTCAATGCGCTGTTTATCGGCATGAGCCGTGGCGAGCTGTTGCCCTATGCCAGCTACTACATGACGGGCTTTCTGAACGAAAAGCCACTTGCGCTTTTGCGGCAGGACATGACGCAGCTTGGGCTGGCGCGCTCCGAGAAGGTTTTTGAGCCCGAAGACAATATCGCCAGCCTAATGGAAATGATGGGCGCGATGATTGCGGGTCGTTTTGATAAGCCCGTCCCCCTCGCCCAGCAGCAAGCATTCTTTAACAAGCATATCGCGCCATGGGCGCGCCTGTTCTTTGCGGACCTCGAGGCCGCGAAATCATCCGTCTTTTACGCCCCCGTCGGCACCGTTGGCCGCATCTTTATCGAGATCGAAGCCGAAGGTTTCCGGCTGGCCGGCGATACATGAGATTTGCTCTCGCCTGCTGTTGAGAGCAGCGGGCGCGGGTTCACGACAGGGTGGTGCACCGCCCGACAACGAAAGGAGGGTTCATATGGCCCCCAAATCAGAAGAGAAACGCGAGGGGAACCGCCGCGATTTCCTCAAACTCTCGGTCACAGCCGCGCCCGCTGCTGCTGCTGCCCTTGCAGGAACCGCGCAGACCGCAGAGGCAGCGCCCGCTGATCTGTCCAGCGATACCTTGCAAGATACTGCGCAAACCCGCGCTTACTACGACAGCGCCCGGTTCTAAACCGGACGGTGACACCCTCATGCCTTTGCGGCGACTGGTTGCGTGACGCCCGACTGCCGCTCAGGATTTCGACGACTCCGCCACTTCGAAGGGCACTTCGAAGCAGCCAGGGAGGAACAAAACATGCTTAGGAAAAAGACCAACGGGATTGCGCGACGCTCCCAACGGACCTCGATCCTGTCAGATGCGGCGAACGCATCTGTTGACCGCCGCGGATTTCTGCGCGGTTCCGGCCTTGCCATCGGTGGCTTGGCTGCGATTGCCGCAACAGGCGGCACAGTCCAGAAAGCAGAAGCCGCAGGCGCTGCGATGGGCAACATTGACCTGAAGAAGACTGTCTGCACCCACTGTTCGGTGGGATGTACAGTTGTGGCTGAAGTCTCGGACGGCGTTTGGGTCGGGCAAGAGCCTGCCTATGACAGCCCGTTTAACCTGGGTGCCCACTGCGCCAAAGGTGCCGCTGTCCGCGAGCACGCCCACGGCGAGCGCCGGCTGAAATACCCCATGAAAAAAGAGAATGGTGAGTGGATCCGTATCTCATGGGAACAGATGATCGACGAAGTCGGTGACAAAATGCTGAACATCCGCGAAGAAAGCGGCCCTGACAGCGTTTACTGGCTGGGATCGGCCAAGCATAACAACGAACAGGCCTATCTGTTCCGCAAGTTTGCAGCCTACTGGGGCACAAACAACGTGGATCATCAGGCCCGTATCTGTCACTCCACCACCGTTGCAGGTGTTGCGAACACGTGGGGCTACGGCGCCATGACCAACAGCTACAACGATATCCACAATTCTCAGGCGATCTTTATGATCGGTTCCAACGCAGCCGAAGCGCACCCCGTTTCGATGCAGCACATCCTGCGCGCCAAGGAACGCAACAATGCCCCTGTGATCGTCT